>CAVJQK010000123.1:0-4768 GCA_963651795.1 Erysipelotrichaceae bacterium
GCGATGGACGGAGAATCGCTCTATTTCGATGCGAATCTGTCCGGGAAACTCGTCATCGTGATGGGCGCCGAAGGCCGCGGCATGAGCCGCCTCACGCGCGAAATGTGCGATTTTTGCGTGCGCATACCGATGAAAGGAAAGACGGAATCGCTTAATGTCTCCGTCGCGGCGGCGCTCCTCATTTACGAGGCGGCCAAGCGCCGGCTCTGAGCGCGTTTCCGAAAAAGGAAAAATACGATGCGGGATTTATATTTCATAGACGGATACAACGTCATTTTTTGGGAGCCGAAAATTTTTCCGAAAAGCGATTTGGAAACGGCGCGGAAAAAACTCAATGACATGCTGCTCGATTTCGGCGCGCATCGCAATATCGAAATCGTTGCCGTCTACGACGGGCAGAGCCTTTCGCACAATCCGCAGGAAACGAAACTCACGGAATTTATGACGGAAGTGTATACGCCGAGGCACATGACGGCGGACAGCTACATCGAAAAGGAATCGTACAAAAGGCGGGGCGAATATCGGGAAATCTACGTCATTTCCTCGGACGGCTCCGTCCAAAATCAAATCCTGGGAAACGGTTCCTATCGCATGGCGGTCGCCGATCTCATGCGCGTCCTTTCGGAGGACAAAGCGGAGCAACATGATTTCATACGAAAAAACCACGAAGGACATCTTCGTGGGGAGATAGGAAGGAATGTATCGGCGGATGTGTTGGAGAAATTGGAGAAACTTAGAAAATGAAATAAAACAGATTTGTCTCGGAGTCAATTTTGTGTGATAGACGTGAGACTGTGAGACTGTGAGACTTTAACATGTGTGCGCTTTGCGCACATATTTTTTTATGCCGGCAAAGCCGGCGAGCGAGCGGAGCGAGCGATTATAAAAATGCCGCGCAGCGCACCTCTAAAGTCTGATGTCTGATGTCTGACGTCTGACGTCTGACGTCTGACCGTCTCACGTCTCAATCTCAAATGACGCACTGAGCCGAGCGGGAATTTTACGAGAGCAAAATGCTCTGCAGCTCCGAGACGCTGTGCGCGATAAAAGTAGGTCGAGCCGCGATTAAATCTTTTTCTTTTCCGTATCCGTACGTGACGGCGACGGAGGAAATATTGTTTGCTGCGGCGCCGGTGATGTCGAAGCGGCTGTCTCCCACCATGACCGTTTCCGATAGCGTGACATTTTCGAGGCGGGATAGGACATTTCGGATGACGCTCGCTTTATTGTCTGCGCCCGTGCGATTTTCCATTTCATCTTCGACGCGGCTTCCGCGGATGTCGCAAAAATACGGCGTGAGATCGAAATGCTCCGCGACGCAAAGGAGAGTTTCGTGCGGCTTGGATGAGGCGATGGCAAGACGCGCGCCCTCGCGGGAGAGCGTTTCCAAAAGCTCACGAATGCCGGGATAGAGATGCGCTTCTTTATAGCCGACGGTTTCATAGCGCGCGCGGAAAATTGAAATACAGCGGTGAATGTCATCATCCGTCATATTGTACGTCGCGGCGAGTTCCAGATTGAGCGGCGGGCCGATGAAATGCGAAAGGGAGGATATTTCCTCGTGAATGCCGAGCGTCGCGAGTGCCGCTTGCATGGATTTCGTGATACCTTCTTCGGAGGCGTTCAGCGTCCCGTCGAGGTCGAAAAGGATAGTTTTGTATTTCATGTTACTTCCAATGGACAAAATGCGCTTCCGCGCGGGAGAGAAGGAAATGGAAACAGAGGCCCAGGAGCGAGAGGACGATGACGCCGGCCATGAGGCGGTCGGTCAGCATGAGGTCGCCGTAATGGAGAATGAGCGCGCCGATGCCTTTTTCCGCTGCAATCATTTCGGCTGCGACGAGGAGAAGGAGTGCTGTCCCCGACGCGATGCGGAGCCCGGCGAAAATCATGGGAAGCGCGTAGGGCCAAATGACGCGTGAAATGAGGAAACGGCGGGTAGCGCCGAAAGAGGCCGCGACTTTTAGGAGGAGCGGATCCGTATCTTTCACGCCCGCGTACGTATTCATCGCGACGGGGAAAAAGACGCCGAGCGCGATGATGGTGACTTTGGAAACTTCTCCGATGCCGAGCCATAAAATGAAAAGTGGGAGAAGCGCGATTTTCGGAATGGGATAGAGCGCGCGGACAATCGGCGACGCCATGCGATCGGCAAGTGATGATGTGCCGGTCACGAGCCCGACGAAAATCCCGGTGCAGCTTCCGAGAAAAAATCCCCACGCGATGCGCCAAAGGCTTGCGGCAAGTCCTTCGGTGATTTCGCCGCTTTGGAACATGGCGAAAAGTGCGGAAAGAATTTGCATCGGCGAAGGTAAAAAGAGCGGGGAAACGAGACCGGTGGCGGAAACAGTTTCCCAAAGTCCCAAAATTCCGAAGACCGAGGCAAAGGAAACGGCGACGGAGCAGGGCTTTGCGCGATGTTTTAAACGGTTTTCGATTTGAAATTCCATTTCAGGCCTCCCGCATGGCGGCGCGCGCATCTTCGGCGATGCCTTGCCAAATGCGCGCGGAAAGCGTTTCGATTTCGCCACGGCGCGCGGGAAGGAGGCGCTCGGTGCGCGGAATATCGACGGTGACGATATCTTTCACGCATCCGGGGCGGCGCGAAAGGACGACGACGCGGTCGGCCATCGTGACGGCTTCGCGGATATTGTGCGTGACGTAGAGGACGGAAAGAGTTTCCTTTTCGAAAATCGAAAGAAATTCTTCCGCGAGAATGAGGCGCGTTTCTTCATCGAGCGCGGAAAATGGTTCGTCCATTAAAAGCAAATCGGGGGAGGTGGCAAGCGCCCGCGCGATTCCGACCCGCTGCCGCATCCCGCCGGAAAGTTCGCGCGGGTAGGCTTTTGCAAAATCCGAAAGGCCGATGAGGCGAATGGCGCCGTCGACTTTTTCGGCGATTTCTTTTTGGGAAAGGCGCCCTTCGGCGTCGAGCCCGAAGGAAATATTTTCGCGCACGGTGAGCCACGGCATGAGCCCGATTTCCTGGAAAACAAGCGCCGACCGCGGCACACGCCCTTCGGGGACATCCGTAAAAGAGGCGGCGCCGCTTGAAGGCGAAAGCAGCCCTGCGGCGACGGAAAGAAGCGTCGATTTCCCGCAGCCGGAAGGCCCGACAAGCGCGACAAATTCCCGCGCGGAAACGGTAAAGGAAATATCCTCCAGCGCGGGAATTGTGTGCCCCTTGGCGGGATAAGCGTGGGAAATGTGTGAGAGAAGTAGGTTCATGGGGTCTCCTCTATGTGAGAATAAAGTGTAGTGCGACATGAGAGCGGAAGCAGGGAGCCGGGAGCCGGGAGGTAGGAGCTTTAGCAGGATGCGCTTCGCGCATGATTTTTTTTATGGCATCGATATCGCTTCGCTAATCGATGAGAGGAATCGCCTTCGGCGAATTTTTTTATGCCGGCTACGCCGGCAAAAGCCGCGCGCAGCGCAAGCGAGCGTAGCGAGCGATTATAAAAATGCCGCGCAGCGTACAAATTAAAGCGCACGGCGCACGGCGCATACCGCATAGCTTCATCGAACGTGTGCCGAAAGCCTTAGCGCTCAGTATGTCGTGATAATGTCGGAAGCACGGAGGTTTCCTTCCAGAAGCCCGCGGCTGCGGTACCAATTGATCTGCGTGTCGATGTCGGCGGTGTCGAGCGCGCCCGCTTGATCGATGTAGGGGAGCGCCGCGCGGATGTCCGCTTCCGGCGTGTTCGTGTATTTCGCGATAATGGAAACAATCGCGGCGAGTTTCGTTTCATCCGATTTTTCGATGACCGCCGTGTGATAGTCCGCGAGCGCTTTTTTGTACGCACGTAGGAAATGGGCGGCCGCATCTGTTTTCTCGGCAAATTCCGGCGAATAGAAAATCGCCGATGTCTGATACGGGATGACGTCGCCGACCTGCGTCAGGAGTACGCCGTAGCCCGCGTTTTGCGCTTTCGTCACATTCGGTTCATTCAAAACGCACGCGTCGATTTGTCCGCTTTCGAGCGCCGCGATGACGGCCGACATTTTTCCGAGCGGCACAAGCGTCACGTCGGTAAGCGAAAGCCCCGCCGATTCGAGAAGACGCCCGATCATGTATTCATACGTTGAGCCCCGCTGCGTCACGCCGATGCGCTTTCCGCGAAGCGTTTCTATGGAAACAAGACCCGCCTCATGCGCCGCGCGCCCCGCCATGAGCGCCGAGGACGGATATCCCTTTTGCTCACGTCCTTTATCCGCGACGAGATACAGTTTCTGCCCCTTCGCCGCCATATTGTAGAGCCCCGCCGTGATGCCCGTCGCGCCCACATCGATTTTCGAAGACGCACAAGCGACCGCAATCGGCTGCGCCGCATCGAACCATTGCGGCGTGACGTCCAAATTCTCCTCAGCAAAATACCCGCGCTCCATCGCAATAAAAAGCGGCGCGCTGCTCGTAAGCCGCAGCATCCCGAGCGTGACTTTTTGCGGCGCGGCCTCCGGTTTCCCATCGTTTCCGCAACCGGCGAAAGCAAAAAATCCGAAAAGGCAGAGCAAAAGACAAAGAAATTTTCTCATCATATCGTTTCCTTATTTTATCCGTAAAAATATACAAGTTTATTGTAACACAGAGAAGAAGGATTTTGGGCGGTGAAAATTTGCCGATGGCGCGACATTGGTGCGCGAGACGTCAGATTGTCAGACGATCAGACGTGAGACGCGCGCTCGGCCGAGTCCCCCGCCGACGGCTGACAGCTAACGGCTGACGGCTTTAAGAGGTGTCGCCTACGGCGACGGATTTTTATATGGCACC
>CAVJQK010000124.1:0-4756 GCA_963651795.1 Erysipelotrichaceae bacterium
CGCCGCATCGAGTTCGGTCGTATCTTCGAATTCGCTGGAATATACACCGGAAATCGTATGGATGACGGCATTGAAACGTCCGGAAACTTTTTCGACGGCATCGGAAATTTCTCCCAAGGATGCACGATCGTGAGCAGCCTGGACGGCCATTTCCAGAAGGTTACCGTTGTCACGGGATTCGGCCGCTTTTGTGATGGCTTCCAAATCGCGACGTACCGCTTCCGGATCGCGGATGCTTCTGAGTTTTTCGAGGCGTTTAATCTGCGCGTTGCGGACGGCGGTATTATCGATGGAAAGAACGTTCAGCGGATCTTCCTTCGCAAGGCGATACTTATTCAAGCCGACAATCGTTTCACGGCCGGAATCGATATCCGCCTGACGACGAGCGGCGCATTCTTCGATACGCATCTTCGGAAGACCGGTGGAAATAGCCTTGGACATGCCGCCCAGTGCTTCGACTTCCTGAATGTGAGCCCACGCACGTTTGATGATTTCGTTCGTGAGATATTCCACATAGTAGGAGCCGCCCCACGGATCGATAATCTTGCAGACTTTCGTTTCATCCTGAATGTAGAGCTGCGTATTACGAGCCAAGCGCGCCGAGAAGTCCGTCGGAAGCGCGATAGCTTCGTCGAGTGCGTTCGTATGAAGGGACTGCGTGTGGCCGAGAGCCGCGGACATCGCTTCCATACAGGTACGGCCGATATTGTTGAAAGGATCCTGCTCGGTGAGCGACCAGCCGGAGGTCTGAGAGTGCGTACGAAGCGCCATGGACTTCGGATTTTCCGCGCCGAACTGTTTCAAAATCTTCGCCCAGAGCACGCGAGCCGCACGCATCTTGGCGATTTCCATGAAGTAATTCTTGCCCTGATCCCAGAAGAAGGACAGACGTTTCGCAAAGGCATCGACCGGAAGGCCCGCTTTTTCGCCGCAGCGAATGTATTCCATCCCGTCGGCCAGCGTGTAGCCGATTTCCAGATCGCAGGTCGCGCCGCATTCCTGAATGTGGTAGCCGGAAATGGAAATGGAATTGAACTTCGGCATGTATTTCGTCGTGTATTCGAAAATATCACCGATGATACGCATGGACATGGCCGGCGGATAAATGTACGTATTACGGACCATGAATTCCTTCAGAATATCATTCTGAATCGTACCGGCCAAAATGGATTTATCGACGCCCTGCTCGATGCCGGCGGAAATAAAGAATGCCAGAATCGGAAGGACGGCGCCGTTCATCGTCATGGAAACGGACATCTGATCCAGCGGAATTCCGTCAAAAAGGATATTCATATCGAGCATGGAGCAGACGGAAACGCCCGCTTTCCCGACGTCGCCGATAACGCGCGGATTATCCGCGTCGTAGCCGCGGTGCGTCGGAAGGTCGAATGCAATGGAAAGGCCTTTCTGCCCGGCGGCGAGGTTTCTTTTATAGAATGCATTCGATTCTTCGGCGGTGGAGAAGCCGGCGTACTGACGGACGGTCCAAGGACGGAAAACGTACATCGTGGAATACGGTCCGCGGAGGAACGGCGGGATGCCGCTCATGAAATCCAAGTGATTGCATTCCGCATAAATATCTTTCGTGTACAGCGCGCCGACCGGGATATGTTCCAGCGTCGTATCGTAGAGCGCATCATAATCCTTGCCGGTTTCGGCCTCCAATTTAGCTTTCCATTCTTCGTACGAGCAATGCGGATGTTCGGCGAGGGAAAGTTTTGTGAAATCGGGATTTGCGGTAGCCATTATTCGATCATTCCTTTCTTTTTCTGCAGCATACGGAGAATTTCATAGCAGTTCGCTTTGACGCTGATGAAATCGTCGACACCGGCTTCTTTGTAGACGGGTTCGAGTTCTTTCGGCGCGGCGCCCGCGAGGAAGAGCGTCCCGTTTCCCAAAACTTCTTTGAGACGCGGTGCGAGTGCCGGCACATCTTCCGGATACGTCTTATCCGTGGAGCAGATGACGGCCACATCGTACGGCGTGCCTTTATCGTCGCAGCCGGCTTTCAGAGCTTCCACGCATTTATCCCAGCGCGAACCCGGTTTATCTTCGTCATCTTGGAAACCGTTGTTCAGATGGACGGAGAATTCGCCGACCTGCAGGAAGGACGTGGAGAAATCCGCACGTGCTTTATGCTGCGGGATTTTTCCCATATTGGCCAAGAAAATTTCCACATTTTTCCCGGTTTCTTTTACATATTTTTCGGTATCGAGGCGCAGCGCTTCGTAACGTTCCGTCCAGCGGTGCGGCGCAATCGATTCGATTTCGATGCATACATCGCCGCGGCCGGCCGCTTCGTTGATTTCTTCCACGGTAGCCCCCGCCGCCGCCGCTTCCATGGCGATGGCGACTGCTTCGCCTTCGGGCGCTTTGCGGAGCGCCGCGAGTTTTTCACTGCGGAAACCGACATCCAAATCCGCACGATACTGATTCGCCGCATCGCTCAGAACTTTCTTGATTTCATCCGTATCTTCCGGACGCGGATCCAACAGTTCTTCGCCCATGAGCGGATACATATTGTTGCCGACCGCGCTGTCTTTTCTCATATCAAGCGCTTTGAAACGTTTCTGAAGAACGGCTGCGATTTCTTTCTGCGGATAACCTTCGGAGAGTGCCGGAATAATGCCGCCCATGCCTTCGACTTTTTGGAATTCCGCCCAAATCTTTTCGGCCATTTCTTTCGTGAGCTCTTCAATCGCCCAGGAGCCGCCGGCCGCATCGATCGGACGAAGCATGCCGAATTCCTCCTGCAGCATAATCTGCAAGTTTCTGGCGATACGGCGGGAGAATTCATCGCCCTTGCGAACCGTGTCGTCATACGGCGCATTTTCATACGTGTCGACGCCGCCGACCACCGCGGAAAATGCTTCGGTCGTATTGCGGAGCATGTTGACGCCGATATCGAAAATCGTCTTCGTGAAGAGCGCCGGTTTTGCGTGAATCTTCATCGCGCGATCGGCTTCTTCCGCGCCGAAAGCGGCCATAATGTTCGACCAGACCTGACGCGCCGCGCGAAGTTTCGCAATTTCGATAAAGAATGTCGCGCCGGTATTGAGCCCGAATACAATGGACTGCGCGATATCGTGAATGGAAATGCCGCGGGAAAGCATCTGACGGATATATTCCACCGCAATGCCGAAAGAATACGCGATTTCCTGTACCGCCTGACAGCCGCCCTGAGAGAGGACGTCGCTGCGGACGAAAATCGTAGCAAGCTTCGGCGCGTATTTCCTCGTAAACCGAATGGATTCGGCCATATCGTCATAGTACGAATCAAGAGATTCATCGAGTTTCCCGACGCGGATCAGACGGGAAATAGGCGATGCGCCGATGACGCCGCGCATGCAGCCGATATCTTTTCCCTGCGCTTTGAGAGCCGCCGCGACAAGAGCCAGCGGTGCCAATGCGGACGATCCGGCATACATCATGAAAGGATATTTCTCCAAATCCAAACCGGCCAAAAGATCGCTCATATCTTCGAGCGTCGTAATGACGCAGCCGGTTTTCCCCGGTTCCGCCGCATTGAATACGTCTTTGCCAACCAGAGTCGATGCGTCGAGCTTCACATGATAAACCGTCGAGCCACGATCGATTTCATGTTTCAAAAGTTCGTTATTTTCCTTCGGCAGCGCTTCGTCGCAGGACTGCGCAATGCCCCACGGATCTTCCTTGTATCCGTGAGCACGCGAGCCGCGCAAAAAATCGCCCATACCCGGATAATCATCCGTCGGGACAATATTTTCCATGGCGTCCGGGCCCGTGCGCAACGTATACATCGGGGAGAACGTCACCCCCTCGTACGTCGGCGTGTACATAATTTTGTCGAAAGGTTTCCCCTTCAACAATGCATTACACGCATCCACCCATTCGTCATATGTCGGCGGCGTAAATTCATCAAATGAAACCGACGGAAAATCCGTTTTCCCTTCCGACTGTTTCAGGATGGCTTCCAATTCTTTATCGGTCAGCTGTCTTTCCGTGACTTCGCCGGATGTTTCCTTTGTTACTTCATCCATGGATCTGATTCCTCCTTATAAAAATTGCGGTTTTCTCCTCCTACGCTCCTTTCTTACATAGTTTGTTATCATAACCGCATAATCCTTTCCTTAGAATATATTAATTCAGCCGGATTGTCAATAAAAGGCTCTCATTTTATTTCCATTTTATTACAATGCATTTTTATATGGAAACTAATTTTTCCCAAATAAAAAGGAACGGCAAAACCGTTCCCAAGCGCAGAGCGCCAAGAGGAGAAAATTGAGGGAAGAAGAACCGAATTAAAAAGCCATCTTTTCGCGTATGGAAAAAGATGGACTACCCCGGTCAGATGCCCATCACCTTCCCATCGCTCGTAGGTACAAACGGTGACGCGTAAACAGGCAGTTCTCCTGACTCGACCTCATCGCTCCTCCGTCTTCCCGGTTTCCCAGTGACATATTGGATTCGCTCCGTCATACAGTGGCGGGACCGTGCCGGCCTTTCACCGGACTTCCCTATTAAGCTCAAATGAGCACCTGTTTTCGATAACTATTCAATTCATGTCTGAATGATAGCATGGAAATATTAGAATGTCAATAGAAATTTCAAGTTTTTCTAATTTTCTTTTCAGGAAACGTGCGCGCCGGGCTAAATCCCCCGCCGACGGCTGACGACTTTAAGAAAATTAGCAATTAGCAATGAGCAATTAGCAATTCAGGTGTCGCCTGCGGCGACGATTCCTGTTGTAAAAGTGCAGAGTGCAAAGTGCAAAGTG
>CAVJQK010000125.1:0-4724 GCA_963651795.1 Erysipelotrichaceae bacterium
TCCACGCCCGGCGACGATACCTCCAGCAAATAATTGCCCGGAATCAAATCCTTCTCATCCAGAATCGCCCCGGCTTTTTCGCTCACCCGCTGGCAATCCGAAAGATCCACGCCGCCCTCTTTATCGATAAAGAGCCGCAAAATCCAATTCCGCTCCCGTACGTACTGCACGTCCACCAGCTCGATTCCGTCCGCCGCCAAAGCCGCATCCAGAATGTCTTCCGCCGATTTTTCAATATCCTTTCGCGCCATCCCTCTCTCCTTTGTCACACTATAAGAAAAAGTGAGCCGCGGCTCACTCTACAGGAAACAATATGACGTGCTTATATTAACACATATAAATAAAATTGGCAATTGGAAATTCGGTTGTCGCCGAATTGGTTGATGCGTTGATGCGTACAAGGTGTCGCCGTTTATTTCTTCAAAATGGAAAGCGCGTCACCGATGCGGGAGACGTAGGTGACGGAAATTCCCGCGGCTTTTTCTTTTTTCAGAAACGCTTCCGCTTCCTTTCGGTTTCCTTCCGGCAGGACGAAACGACGGAAATTCATTTTGAGCGCTTCTTTGAGGCGAAGACCGATATGGGAAACGGGCAGCACGTCGCCCGTGAGTCCCACTTCCCCGAAAGCCACGGCATCCTGCGGAATCGGCACATCCCATTTCACGGAGACGACGGAAAAGGCCGCCGCCAAATCCGCCGCCGTTTCCCTGATTTTGAAACCGCCCGCCACATTCACGTACACATCTTCCTCCGCAAAAGGAATCCGCGCGCGCTTTTGCAAAACGGCCAGCAGCACGACGAGCCGATTATAATCGTACCCGACGGAAATTCGCCGCGGCGCCGGCAGCACCGAATGCACCGAAAGCGCCTGAATTTCCGCCATGATCGGCCGATGCCCTTCCATACAGCAAAGCGCCATGCTCCCCGCCACACCGTCATCGCGTTTCCGAAGCAGATATCCGGACGGATCCGTCATGCCGCGAAGGCCCTCCGTTTCCATCACGAATAGTCCGGAATCCGACGTAGATCCGAAACGATTCTTCACCGTCCGAAGCACGCGGAATTGGAAACTCCGATCCCCTTCGAGATAGAGCACCGTATCGACCATGTGCTCCAAAATGCGCGGGCCGGCAATGTTTCCGTCCTTCGTCACATGCCCGATGATGAGGACGGAAATCCCCTCTTCTTTCGCCAGGCGCACCAAGAGCGCCGTCGAATCGCGAATTTGCGCGGGGCTTCCCATCGCCGACGTGCTTTCTTCCAAATACATCGTCTGAATGGAATCGATGACCAGCACGGCCGGTTTCAGACGGCGCGCTTCATCGATGATAATATTGAGATCCGCGCCCGAAAGGACAAAGCAGCGCGACCCGTTGATTCCGAGGCGCTCCGCACGCATTTTAATCTGCAATTCCGATTCTTCGCCGCTCGCATAAAAAACCGTCTCGCCGAGATCCGCCACCGATTTGCAAATTTGGAAAACGAGCGTCGATTTCCCGATGCCCGGCTCCCCGCCCAAAAGTGTCACGGAGCCTTTCACGAGACCGCCGCCCAGCGGCCGATCCACTTCCGGCATATGCAGGAGGAAACGAGATTCCGCGCCCGTTTCTATTTCGGAAAGCGCCACCGGCGACCGATCGCTTCGAATTTGCGCCAAAGGATGCGACGCCGCGGCTTTGGGAAGCGGCCGTTCCGTAAATTCCTCCAAAGAATTCCACGCGCCGCATTGCGGGCAGCGCCCAAGCCAGCGCACGGATTCCGCCCCGCACTCCTTGCAAACAAATTTCGTCTTCGCTTTCGCCATGTCCGTTTCCTCCGCCCATTCAAATCGTATTGATTTTATTATACCAAACTTCGCGGCTATACCAAACTACGCGGCCGGAAAGAAATTTCTCTTCTTCGCCGATTTCTTTTGCGCACAAAAAAACAGCACCCGCCGGGAGTGCTGCTTTCGTTTTCTTTTTTATTCCGCGGAAATGTAGACGGGATAGAGCGGCTGACCGCCTTCGTACACTTCGAATTCGGCGTCTTCGTAAATTTCACCGAGCTCTTCGACAAGCGCTTCGGCATCTTCTTTCGTAAGTCCTTCGCCGTAGTAGAGGGAAATCACTTCGGTATCTTCATTGACGATTTCCGCGAGAAGTTTCTTCACGCAATCTTTGAAATCGGGCGTCGCGATGATGTCTTTTCCGCGGCTGATGCCGAGGTAATCGTCTTTGTGAATGACAGCCGCACCTATCGTCGTATCGCGGACGGCTGTGGTCACCTGCCCCGTTTTCACGGATTCCATAGCTTCCGTCATGGCCGCCTGATTTTCTTCGGGCGTCTGATCGGCGGAAAACGCCATCGCGGCCGCGAGGCCTTCCATCGCATTCGTCGATGGGACAATGGTAATGGTTTCACCCATGATTTTCTTGATTTGTTTGGCCGCCAAAATAATATTTTTGTTATTCGGCAGGATGATGTATTTTTCGTAATGCCCGTTTTTGATGGTATCGGAAAGTTCTTGTACAGAGGGGTTCATCGTCTGACCGCCGGAAAGGACATCGGCGCCCATGTTTTCGAATATTTCCATCCAGCCGTCTCCGGAAACGACGGAGAGGATGCCAAGAGGTTTCTTCTGAATGTCGGCCTGTTTTTCTTTATTTTCTTCGAACTGGTCGATCATGTTGCTGATGCTGATATCGTGGAGCGTGCCCCAATCGGCCGCCATATCGAGGACGTGACCCGGGCGCTGGGAATGGATGTGCACACGGACAAGATTGTCCCCTTCGGCAATGACGATGGATTCACCCCAAGCGTTCAAGCGTTTCCGTATTTCCTTCCCGTTGATTTTGCACGGCGAAAGCATGAATTGCGTGCAATACGGGAATTCAATGGAAAAGGCTTCCCCCTTCACTTCCATTTTGTCGAAAAGCGGCTTCACATTGGAAACTTCGACGTCTTCATTTTTCCCGGTGAGTCCGTTTAAGCAACCGACGAGGAAATAAATGAGTCCCTGACCGCCGGCATCGACGACATTGGCCTGTTTCAAAATGGGAAGCTGCTCGGGCGTAAGTGCCAGAGCTTCTTCGCCGGAAGCGATGCAGGCTTCGAGGACACGGGAGAAATCGGATTCGGTGCGAATGACATCACGTGTGCCGCGCGCAAGTCCCCGTGCGACGGAAAGAATCGTCCCTTCGACGGGCTGCGATACCGCGCGATACGCATACAGAATGCCGTATTGGAAAGCTTTCCCCATTTGCGAGCAGCTGGCGGTGCGTTTCCCGCGAAGGCCGCGGCTGATACCGTGAATGATTTGCGAAAGGATGACGCCGGAGTTTCCGCGGGCGCCCATAATGGCACCGGTCGCGGCTTTTTCCGCCAAAACCCCGATAGTTTCGCTGCCGTCTTCATTGACGATCATGCTGTACATCGAGCGAAGGGTATTCAGCATATTGCTTCCCGTATCACCGTCCGGGACGGGGAACACGTTCAGCTGATTAATGATTTCGTATTTCTTTTCAAACATCTGATAGGCGCCTATCAGCATATTTTTGAAAGCCTGTCCGTCAATTGTCGTATACATACTGCGCCCTCCTGTCATTTCTCCCGTTCAAAAATCGCACCGACCAGCCCGGGTCCCAGATACACCGCCAATACGGAATTGGCCGTGGAAAGTGTGACGGGGACATCCGGAAATTCCGCTTTCACCAGCTCCATAAAGGCGCGTCCGCCTTCTTCATTTACAATATGGACGATGCCGATACGCTTGAGCGGCGCATTTTCTTTCAAATAATTCAGAATGACGGAAAATCCTTTTTTCTGCGTGCGCACCTTCTCCAGCGCGTCCACCGCATCATCCGCCGTCAAATAAATAATCGGTTTGATTTTCAGAATGCTGCCGATGAAACCGGTCGCCCGGCCGATACGGCCGCCGCGGCGAAGATATTCGATTGTATCCAGCATGACGCAGGTATGCATCCGAGACGCCGCGTCCCGCATATTTTGGGCAACCGTTTCAAAAGGCAGTCCCGCTTCGATCCATTCCAGCGCATCCTGAATCAGCTGTATCATCCCGATTGCCGTCGTGCGTGAATTGATCACCTCAATTTTTTTGCGTCCCGATTGACGCGCGGCCAGCTGCGCCCCGCCATACGTACCGGAAACGGCCGGCGTAATGCACACACAAATAATCTCATCCTCTTCGGGAATTTCCGAAAAAGCCTTCATCCAATCTCCCGTCGAAGGCTGGCTCGTCGTCAAATTCTGTTTCTCACGCTCGCAATAGGCAATCACCTGCTCGACCGAGACGTCGTTCTCCGCGCGATACTCTCCCTCATAACAAATCGTAAGCGGTACGACGTGCAAATTATCGTGCGCGGCCAAAAACTCCGGCGGAAAAACCGCCGTACTGTCACTGACAATATGAATCATACATTCCTCCCCTTATTTCGTTTTCTTTTTATCCTCTTCATACTCCGCGAGCAAGGCTTTATAATCGTTTTCATCATAGCCGTTGGCCGCCAAAATATACTCTTTCAGTTTCTTTCTTCCGTACGCCACATTCATGGCCTGCAATTCAAAAGGATCCAAGGAAATACGAGCCAGCATTTCGCCCGAAGACGAATAACCGCAAATGCCCTCGCCCACCAGATCCAAGAGCGGCTGCCGGCGAATTTCCACACAAAAAGTGCGAAGAAATTTTTCGCCCTCCGCCATCATTTTGTCACGGATTTTCACAT
>CAVJQK010000126.1:0-4703 GCA_963651795.1 Erysipelotrichaceae bacterium
ATCATCCGGCGCTTCGCGCCACCGGCGACCGTCCACCGGAAGGTCACCTCCGGAAGAAGGCTTGCAAAGGTGTCGCCTGCACGTAAAGTGGGCGACCCCTCAGTCGCTCGCTTTGCTCGCGCCGGCTCCCCTAACAGGTGCGCCAAGACGCAGAAAGCCAAACGCGCCCCTTTCCACTTTCCTCTTCCCCCTTCCCCATTTTCGATGATTTGGGGATCCCGAAATAAATTCGGGATGACGATGAAAAAGGAGCTGCGTTTGTGCTGAAATTGTGGCTCTGCGAGCCACTCTATCTTCCGCCCCTTCGGGGCACCGGCGACCGTCCACCGGAAGGTCGCCTTCAAAAGAAGGCTTACGAAGTGTGCGCTTCGCGCGATTTTTATAGGCGCCTTCGGCGCGCCCCATCATCCGGCGCTTCGCGCCACCGGCGACCGTCCACCGGAAGGTCACCTCCGGAAAAAGGCTTTCATCGGTGTCGCCTGCGGCAAAATTTTTTATGCAAAAGAAAAGCTCTCGAAATTTATCCGAGAGCTTTTCTTTTTATTTCTTTTCAAATGCGAAACGTGCGATTTTTTCGCCTTCCACGGTTTTCCGTCTCTTGATACATTCATAACCGATGAGCAAAATGCAGAACCAAATCGGCGTGATATAAAGCGCGATGCGGGTGTCGTCGCGGAAACCGGACGCGATGACGACGCAGGCGAGGAAGAGCATCGTGAGGTAGCCGCTGTACGGTGCAAACGGCATTTTATACGCCAGTTTCCCGACTTCTTCTTTCGAAAGAGAAGCGCGGAATTTTTGCTGCGTACGCAAAATGACAAACCATGTCCACAGTGCGCCGAAGGAGCTGACGGATGTGACGTAGACGAAAACTTCGGCCGGCATGACATAATTCAGCAATACGGCCAAGAGCAGAACGCTTGCCGAGAAAAGAATTCCGACCCAGGGCAGGCGATGGCGATTGAGTGTCTGGAAACAGCGCGGCGCTTTGCCCTGAAGAGACAAATTGTAAAGCATACGGCCGGAGCTGAAAATACCGGAATTGCAAGAGGAAAGAACTGCCGTAATAACGACCGTATTGATGATATCGGCCGCACCGCTTATTCCCAGTTTCTCAAATGTCACGACGAAGGGGCTTCCCATATGACCGATTTCGTTCCACGGATAAATCGCCATGATGACGCCGAGAGAGAGTACATAGAAAATCAGAATGCGCCAGAAAACTTCATCGATGGCTTTTTTGATCGTGGAGCGCGGATCGTGCGCTTCGCCCGCCGTGACGCCGATGATTTCGATTCCGAGATAGGAATACATGACCATGACGAGCGCCATCAGCGTCCCTTCAATGCCGTTCGGGAAGAAACCGCCGTTCGTCCACAAATTGGAAAGGCCGGTCGCAATGCCGTCGTTTCCGAGGCCGAAGAAAATCATGCAGGCGCCGCTTATGATCATAAAAATAATCGTGAGAATTTTGACGAGAGCAAACCAGAATTCAAATTCTCCGTAAGCGGAAACGGCGATGAAATTGACGCTCGTCATAATGACAAGAGCTACGAGCGCCGAAAGCCATTGCGGAATATCCGGATACCAGAAATTCACATAAATGCCGACGGCCGTGAGTTCGGCCATACAGGTCACAATCCACATGTACCAATATGTCCACCCGGTGAGATAGCCCCATTTCGGTCCCAAAAATTTTGCGGCATGTGCACTGAATGCACCGGAAACCGGATAGGCGACGGACAATTCTCCCAATGCGCGCATGATGAAATAAATGGCAATCCCGCCGATGACATACGTCAAAAGGACGGAAGGGCCGGCGAGCTCAATCGCCGTTGCCGAACCCAAAAAGAGCCCGACCCCGATCGCTCCGCCCAGCCCGATCAGCTGGATATGGCGATTTTTGAGACCGCGCTCCAAATTTTCCTGCATTTCCTGGTCTTGATTCATTTGTATCCCCCAATAGTCGAAATGGTCCGCGCCATTTCCAATGTCGACCGGCATCGCTGACCGTCTCCGCGCCCAAACGCGGATGCGATGTCTATTGCGACCTTGACAGAAAGAATTCTTCCTGCCTCAAACGATTGCCATTATACGCTCCGACCCTTGCTATAGCAACATACGCAAAATGAATTAGTGGTATGCATTAAAAATATATCCGTTATGTTTTTGAAACTATAATAGAATGATATTATATTATGATTATTTCTCATTGAAATTTCACGCATTATAAAATCCGCGCATAATACGCGGATCATTTCTTGCATCATTTCGGATAACGGAAATTATTTTTTCAATTCAGATTCCCGGTTCTGTTTCTTTTTCTTTTGTTTCCCGTACCACCACATGGCGCCGTAGACGACGGCCACGGCGATGACGATAATCGTAAGGCGCAAAGAATTTTGTTGTATGAGCACCAAATCATGCCCGAGACAGACTTCCAGGGCAACGGACGGCAGTTTCCCCACGAAACTTCCGACCAAATGTCGCTTGAAAGACATGGACGACAACGCGGAAATCGCCGTCACGAGCCCGTTCGGCATATAGGGAATGGCGCGCGCGATTGCCACGGCCTGCCACGTCTCATATTGCTCCAGGCGGGAGAGCGTCTTGCTCTTGGCGATGATATTTTTGGCCATCGTGCGAAACAGCACGCGCATCGCCCAGAAGGAAATGATGACGCCCACCGTTTCCGCCACCCAGGAAATCATCGTGCCCCAAAAAAGGCCGAAAATGAGCCCGTTCGCGGTGGAAATAAAAATCGAAGGCAGAAATCCCACGATATTAATGACCACATCGATAAAAAAGCTCACAAAAACGGCCCAAGCGCCGAAACTTTGCAAATATTCGATAAGCCCCGGCAAATCATGCCGACGCGTCAAATGCACGATCGTCGGATAAAAATCCGGCGCAAATAAATGAATCGACGCCAGAGACAGAATTAAGAGCGCAAGAAGCCACAGACGACACTGCCGCTCCCGCTTCTCATCCCAATCCCGATATTTCATTTTACGTCCTTCGCGATTTCTTTCGCATAATTTTGCACATATGCGGAAATCGCATCGCGCGCAATCGTTTCCCCGAAGCGAATCGGCGCCGTTTCCAAAGCACCAAGCTGCGCCGGAATTGCGATTCCCGTCTTCTCCGCAATATTCCGCAACGTATCATACGCATTTTCGGAAACGGAAACTCCGAGCGCTTCCGCAATCGCATTCGGGAATTTATACGGATGCGCGGTGCTCGCAATCACCGTGTGTACGCCGCGCGTCATTTTTCCGGCCCGGCGCAAATTGTGGTACACCGTGTAGGCGACCGACGTGTGCGGGTCCATCAAATATTCATGCGATTCATACACACCGGCGATCGAGCGCTCCACTTCCTCGCCTTTCGCCCAGCCGCCCATCATTTCGGACGCCACGCGTTCCATGACTTTTTCGGAAACGATATACCGCCCCTCCGAAGACAATTGCGCCATCGCGCTTGCCACATCGGCCGGCGAATCCGTCATGTAATACAGGAAACGCTCGAAATTCGAAGAAATCAAAATATCCATCGAAGGCGATTCCGTCAGATAGAATTCACGATTCTTGTCATAAGCGCCCGTCGCGAAGAAATCCGACAAAATGTGATTGTCATTCGATGCGCAAACCATCTGCCCGATCGGCACCCCGATTTGTTTCGCAAACCAAGCCGCCAAAATATTTCCGAAATTGCCCGTCGGTACGACGATATTGAAACGTTCGCCTTCGGCAATCGTACCGTTTCTCACAAGCTCGGCCCAAATCCACACGTAATAAACGACCTGCGGGAAAAGACGCCCGATATTAATCGAGTTCGCCGAGGAGAAGACCACTTCGCGGCCGCCCGTTTCCTCCGTGAGACCCGCCGAGAAAATCTTTTTCACCGCCGACTGCGCATCATCGAAATTGCCTTCGATTCCGCACACGCGGACATTGTCGCCCGCCTGCTTTTGCATCTGATCCTTCTGGAGCGGCGACACCCCGTGCGACGGATAGAAGACGCAAATATTCGTCCCGTCCACATCGCGGAACCCTTCGAGCGCGGCTTTCCCCGTATCGCCCGACGTCGCCGTCAAAATCAAAATGCGGCGCGACTCTTCGCATTCCTTCTTCGCCCAAGTCAAAAGATACGGGAAGAGAGAAAGCGCCAAATCTTTGAAAGCGCACGTCCGCCCGTGGAACAATTCCGCCACGGAGAAGGCTTCATTGACGCGGTGCACCGGCACGACCTCTTTCACGGCAAATGTCGTATCATAGGCGCGATGCACGAAATCGGCAAGCACATCTTCCGGTATTTCCGTAAAGAAACGTTTCAGCACAAAGACCGCCGTTTCCTGATACGAAAAATCTTTCAAAATTTCATAGGAAACAAAAGGCGCCGGCATCTTTTCCGGCACATACAAACCGCCGTCCGCGGCCAAGCCCCGCAAAAGCGCCTCCGCCGCCGTCACCGTCTCCCCGCTTCTCGTACTCACATATTTCATTCCGCAAACCTCCGGAAATTCCATAAAACTTTTCTTGTAAAACATAAATTCATGCCCTATATTTTAACACAGAAACAGGCGAAAAAGATATACGGGAAACACAAAAATAAAACCCGAAGCGTTATATGCTTCGGGCTTTATTTTCCGGTGGATGATCAGGGTCTCGAACCCCGGACGCCCTGCATAAGAGACAAAACGC
>CAVJQK010000127.1:0-4670 GCA_963651795.1 Erysipelotrichaceae bacterium
GCGCATAGCCGTAGTACAAATGCCGCGCAGCGCTCCGCCGAAAGCCGTCAGCCGTTAGCTGTCTGCCGTCAGCCGGTGCACAAATATCGCACTATCGCCAATCACTCATATGGCCCCCGACGACACCGTGAGGCCTATGATTTTGGCAGCGCCGGCTCGGTGGAGTTCATCGGCGGCGGACGAGAGGGTGAGACCCGTCGTATAGATGTCGTCCAGAAGCAGAATTGTTTTCCCTTTCACATCTTTTCCGCGATTGATGTGAAAAGCGCGTTTCATATTTTTTTCACGGTCTTCTTTGGAAAGGAGCGATTGCTTCGGCGTATTGCGAATGCGGACGAGGCAATCGACGTCGTAGGGCACGCCGCGGTTTCTTAAAAATTCTTCGAAAATGAGATCCGTCTGATTGTATCCGCGATCTTTTTTTCGCGCGTCCGAAAGCGGAATCGGCACGGCGAGTTCAATTTCCGCGAGGCGCTCCCACCACGGGAAATTTTCCAAAATCGGCGTGAAAGCTTTGGCGAGATACGGTTTCTTATTGTATTTCAAATCGATGATGAGCGTGCGCACGTCGCCCGTGTACCGCGTCGCGGTGTAGCAGGCGGCCAGATGCGGGTGGTCGTTTCCCTGAATCATGTGCGGATCCATCACTTTTTTGAGACATTCATCGCACCAGAGGCCGTCGCTTGCGGTGAAAGTGCCGCAGCCGGGACAGCATCGGGGAAACACGAGATCGAGCGCGGATTTCCATACATTCATAAGCGGACTTCCCTCCGGAGGAGCGGCAAAAAGAGGCTGCAGCGCTCCGACGTTTTTTGATTGGAAACGGCGCGCTGCAAAGCTTGTTTCGTCGTCACGAGAATCGTGTGGCGCGCGGCGCGCGTGATGCCGGTATAGAGTAAATTCCGCTGCAACATGATGTATTGCGAAGGCAGGAGCACCATGATGACGCAATCGTATTCGCTCCCCTGGCTCTTGTGCACCGTCACGGCGTACGCGAGCTGCAATTCATCCGTTTCCGGGAAATCGTACGTGATTTCGTCGTCGGGGAAATGCACGAAGACGCGTTTCTTCGACCCGGTTTCTTCTTCATCATCCGAAATGTCGTCTTCCTCGATTTCGACGTCGCGCTCTCCGTTCCAATTGACGGCCCAGACGATGCCGATATCGCCGTTGTACACTTCTTTTTGGTAATCGTTCTTCCGCTGCATGACTTTATCGCCCGCACGGAACGGCGCACGGGTTGCCGGCGCATCGGATTTCGTTTCCCGAATGCCTTCATTTAATTTATCGACGCCGCAATCACCGCGATACATCGGCGAAAGGACTTGCATATTGAGAAGCGTTTCCTCATTATCCCCGTACCCGGCCGCCGCGCAAAGCGTCATGACCGTCTCATACGCTTCGCGGTCGTTTTGCACGTAAATCAAATCGAAACCGTTTTCGGAAACGGGCATTTCGCCCTCGCGAATCCGCGCCGCGTTCGTGATGATGCCGCTGCCTTCGGATTGGCGGAAAATTTTCGTGAGCCGCACGACGGGAATTTCGCCCCACGCAATTAAATCGCGGAGCGGATTTCCGGGACCGACGGGCGGTAATTGATCGATATCGCCCACCAAAATGAGGCGCGCGCCGTCGGGCACGGCCGAGAGGAGATGATAAAAAAGGGAAATATCCAGCATGGACGCTTCGTCCACGATAAAAATATCTTCTTCGAGCGGGCTCGCTTCATCGATTTGGAAAATCGTACGGCCGCCGAGCATTTGTGCTTCGAGCGCGCGATGAATCGTCTGCGCCGGTCGTCCGGATGCCGTGGCGAGGCGCTTGGCCGCGCGGCCCGTCGGCGCCATGAGGCGCACGCGCTTCCCGTATTGTTCCGCCGCCGTGATGATGGCGCGCACAAGCGTCGTCTTCCCCGTCCCGGGGCCGCCCGTGATGATGAGCACGCCTTCTTCCATCGCTTTGGAAACGGCTTCCGCCTGCTCGGCCGCGAGCGTGATATGATGCTCGGTTTGAAACGCTTCGACGGCAAGCTTCGGCGAACCGATGAAAGGCGCGTGACGCAGCCGCGCGATATGCCGCACGGATTCCGTTTCCGCCTCATAGAGCGCCGGTGTATACAAATAGTAACAGGGATCGCAATACACGGCCGGGATATCGCCTTCATCCACCCCGTTTGAAACCGCTTCCCTCAAAATTTCTTTATCGATGCCGAGGAGAGACGACAATTCTTCGATGACCGCCCACGCCGGCATGCAGCTGTGCCCGTTTCCCGCATATTCATTCAAAATGTAGAGCACGGCCGCGCGGATACGCTCTTCATCGCAGGAATTCACACCTTCGGCCATGGCGATGCGATCCGCCGTTTCAAAACCCATGCCCGGAATTTCGCGCACCATGCGGTACGGCTCTTCCGTCAGCACCGTTTCCAGAGAATCACCGTACGTCTTTTCCAAAAGCACGGCAAAACGCGGCGAAACACCCGCTCTTTGGAGACGCATCACCAAATCGCGGAGCGCATTCGCCGCTATGTATGACTTTTTGATTCTTTCTAGTTTTTTCGGCCCGATACCGTGGATGGAAAGGAGCGCTTCGATATTCGTATCCATGATTTCGAGCGTGCGGGAGCCGAAATGCGAGACAATCGTTTCCGCCATTTTCGGCCCGATGCCCGTGATTTCGCCGGACGCCAAATAGTCTTCGATATCGGCCGCGCGCGTCGGGCGCACTTCCGCCATCGTTTCGGCGCGAAACTGTCTCCCGAAACGGGGATGCACCGTCCAACGCCCGCGGACTTCGACCGTCCGCCCCTGCGTCGGCGCACCCACATCGCCCGCCACCGTGACTTTTTTCCCCGTTTCCTCCGCGCGGAGCGAAAATACGGAAAATGTGCCGTCGGCGGATGTGAAAATCACGCGCTCGACAGTCCCCGTCAATGCTTCTTCCATGCCGATTTTTCCCGAATTTCTTCCTGGCGGATTTTAGAAACATCCATCATCGTGCGGTACCATTTTTGAAACAGGGGACGATCGGAGGCATTTGCCAAAAGCGCCGTGAGCTCGCGAATATTTTTCTCTTCGCGGGCCGCATCGTAAATCGGCGCCAGGCTCTTGCATTTCACCTGCGCGACTTCGGCGGACAGGGCCATGCGTTTTTCGAAAAGCACGACCATATCCCGATCGATTTTGCGAATTTCTTCGCGCAAAACCTCCAATTCGTCCATCCCGTCACCTATTTTTATTGATTATTTTTGAAAAGAGTTTCCAAAATTTCTTCCACTTTCGCTTTGCATTCGGAAAGCGGCACTTCAATCGTTTCGCCCGTGCGACGAATCCGTACTTCCGTATTGCCCGTTTCCAGGAAATTTTTGCCGAGCGTCACGCGCACCGGATAACCGATGAGATCCGCATCTTTGAATTTGATACCCGCGCGTTCGTTTCTGTCATCCAAAACCACTTCGTCCGCTTTTTCTTCGAAGGATTCGTAGAGTTTCTGCGCGGCCGCCATCACCGCTTCGTCTTTATTGTTCGCCGGGACGATGACGACTTCGTACGGCGCAATGGCGACCGGCCAAATGATGCCGTCGTCGTCGTGGCTCTGCTCAATGGCCGCCGCCATGGTGCGGGACACGCCGATGCCGTAGCAACCCATGACCATCGGCTGCGATTTTCCGTTCTGATCGAGATAGGTGCAGCCCAGCGCTTCACTGTATTTCGTGCCGAGTTTGAATACCTGGCCGACTTCAATGCCTTTTTTGATTTCGATTTCTCCGCCGCATTCCGGGCAAACGTCGTTCGCGTCGATCATGCGAATCGTTTCCACACGGACACCCTCGAAATCGCGCGCCGGATTCACATGAATGTAATGCATATCTTTTTGATTGCCGCCGCAGCAGGCATCCTGCATATTCATGACCGTCGCATCGACGACGATTTCGAAACCTTCGACTTTTTTGAGGCCGATCGGGCTGATGTAACCCGCGACGAGGCCGCAGCGTTCCAAATCTTCTTCGGACGCCATGCCGACTTCCACCGCATTGAACAGATTCTGCAGGCGGACTTCATTCACTTCGTGATCGCCGCGCACCATCGCCAAGACAACCGTATCGTCCAATTTGTACACGACCGCTTTCACGGACTGCGTAATCGGCGCACCGAGATACTCGCACACCATTTCGATCGTATGCTGCCCGGGCGTTTCCACGAGTTCCTTTTCTTTATCGTTTACGATATCGCACGAAAGCGTCTTCGGAAGCGCCGCCTCCGTATTCGCCGCGAAATCGCAATGCTTGCAATAGACGATATCCGCTTCGCCGCTGTCCGCCAACGCTTCGAATTCATGCGTGAGGCTGTTTCCGATAGCGCCGCCGTCTGCCAGAACCGGACGGAAATGGAGGCCGCAGCGCGTGAAAATTTTCGTATATGCGTCATACATCGTCCAATACTGCTTATCGAGACCTTCGTAATCCTTATCGAAAGTGTAGCAATCCTTCATGATGAATTCGCGGCTCCGCATCAGGCCGAAACGCGGGCGCAGCTCATCGCGATATTTATTCGCAATCTGATACAGGGAAACGGGCAGCTGCTTATACGAATTCGTATCCATATGCACGAGCGTCGTCACCATTTCCTCATGCGTCGGTCCCAGGCAATAATCGCGGCCGTGGCGATCCT
>CAVJQK010000128.1:0-4636 GCA_963651795.1 Erysipelotrichaceae bacterium
GATAAAAACGGCAAAGTGATTTACGTCGGCAAAGCGGTGAATCTCAAAAATCGCGTGCGTTCCTATGTACGCGAGGACAAAAATCGCGCGCCGAAAGTCGCCGCCATGATGCGTCATGCGGAAGATTTGGATATCACGATGACGGAAACGGAGATGGAAGCGCTTATTTTGGAGTGCAATCTCATCAAAGAATTGCATCCGAAATATAATATTTCCCTTCGCGATGACAAAAGTTATCCGTATCTTAAAATTACGAATGAAGAATGGCCGCGGATGTTTATCACGAGAAATATCAAGCGCGAGGACGGAGCGCGCTACTTCGGGCCTTTCACGGATGTGGGAAGCCTGAAGGAAACGCTGCGCCTTTTGCGTGCCGAATATCCGATTCGCACATGTCGGAGCATGAAAGTGACGCGTCCGTGTCTCCAATATCATTTGGGATTTTGCGCGGGGCCCTGCATGGGACTTTGCACGAAAGAAGATTACGCGGCGATTGTTTCCGGGATTTCCGATATTTTCGAAGGACGCTCGACGGCGCTGGCGGCAAGGCTCAAAAAAGAAATGGAGCAGGCGGCGGATGCGATGGATTTCGAAAAAGCGGCGAAACTGCGCGATCGGCTGCGCGCGGTGGAAAGTGTGCAGCAGCGCCAGCACATTGTCGCCAATACCGGTGATCTCGACGTCATCGGAATGGCGCGCGACGAGACGCACACGGCGTTTGAAATTTTCTACATTCGCTACGGGCGTATGATCGGGAAGGAAAATTACAATATGTCCGAGACGGCGGGCGAGACGGATGCGGCGATTTTGGCCGGTTTCCTCAAAGAATTTTACGGTGCGGATGCCGTATCCGTCCCGAAAGAAATTCTCGTGCCGTTTCTTCCCGATGATGCGGCGCTTTTGGGCGCGTGGCTGTCGCAGGGGCGCGGGAGTGAGATTCATTTGTATGTGCCCGAGCGCGGTTTCAAAAGGCGACTCAAAGACATGGCGCGGGCGAATGCGGAAAAATATTTGGCGGATAAGAAATTGCAATGGGAGTATCGCGATGCGCGCGAGGCGGGGGCGCTGCGGACGCTCAAGGAAAAATTGAATTTGCCGCGGCTTCCCGAGCGCATGGAATGTTTTGATATTTCCCATAATCAGGGCGCGGAAACCGTCGGCTCGATGGTTGTTTTCGAAGGCGGGCGGCCGGCGAAGAGCGAATATCGAAAATTTAAATTGCGGACGACGCAGGGGACGCCTGACGATTTCAAATCGATGGCTGAGGTGATGGAGCGGCGTTACGGAAACGAAAAAGATTGGCCGAAACCGGATTTGACCGTGCTGGGCGGCGGTGCGGGTCAGCTTTCGGCGGCGCTTCCTGTCATTCGCGCGGCGGGGATCGATGCGCCGGTCATCGGGCTTGCCAAACGTATGGAAGAAATTTATACGGAAGCGGGGGAGGCGCCGATTCTGCTGGATCCTCACGAGCCGGCGTTGCAACTTTTGCAATTTATCCGCGATGAGGCGCATCGTTTCGTCATTACCTATCATCGGAAACAAATTGTGAAACGAAATGCCGAATCGCTGTTGGATCACATCCCGGGCATCGGGCCGACGCGGCGAAACGCTTTGTGGCGCGCGTTCCGGTCGCTCGATGAAATGAAAAAAGCCGGCGTCGAGGAGCTGGCTCAGGTGAAAGGCATGAATCGGACGGCGGCCGAAGCGCTGTATGCGTTTTTGCAAATGCGGAAAGACGAGAAGCAGAATTTTCTCGGAGGAGGAAACCAATGAAAAAGATTTTGTTTCTTTTGATAGTTTGTGCGGCCGTCTTGGGTGGCGGACTTTTTTACACGGCCTCGCGGCTGACGCCGTATCGCGCGGATGTGGACGCGTCGTGGAGCGTCGTGCATGAAGCGGCGGCGGCGCGCGCAAAATTGGTGCCCGATCTCTGCCGCGAGCTCAAAGCGTTTTCTTCCAAAGAAGCGACGATTCGCAAAGAAGCCGAAGAAGCGGCCGTCACCGTGATTTCCGCGGAAAATGCGAAACAGATGGCCGCGCCGAATGATATTCTTTCTTCGGATATCGGGAAATTGGTGCTGGCCGCCGAATCGTACACGTATCTCATGGCGCGCGATGATTTTCAGAGCCTTCTGAAAGAATTGGAAGCGGCGGAAAATCGCCTCGCCGTCACGCGCGCCGCCTACAATCGCGCGGCCGATGCCTACAACGCCGAGCTCCGCAAATTCCCCGTCTCCGCCTTCGCGAAACTTTTAGGCGACGAACCCGTTTCAAGAATCGGAAGAATGAAGACTAAAGACTGAAGATATAAGACAGATTGTCGCGAAGCGACACAAGTTAAAGTCTGACAGTCTGAAGTCTGACAGTCTTACGTCTTCGGCACAAATGAAGCATTAAGCCGAGAAGTATATATTTGCACAAAAAAAGATCCGTGAATGAGATTTCACAGATCTTTTTCTTTTGCGCATCAGTCTTCGGTCTTGGCCGCGATGACGGATTTTCCTTTGTAGAAACCGCAATTCGGGCATACGCGATGCGGCATTTTCATTTCATGGCACTGCGGGCATTCGACGAGACCCGGTACGGTCAATTTCCAATTGGCACGTCTCTTGTCACGGCGCGCTTTCGAGCTTTTGTTTTTCGGAGCCGGCATATTGGCACCTCCTCACTTACAAATTCTGTGGTTTCGTCAGTCTCTCGGAGAACCGTCCGAGAAAAATTATCAACTCAAACATTATACGTGGCGGCTTGGGTTTTGTCAAGGAAACGGAATGCGCCCGAAAAGGAAATTTCGGCGCTTCGTTTCCGGCGGGCGCCCCTTACTTTTCGCCGAATTGCTCTTGGATATTATCGGCGAAATCGCGGAGCGAATGCGCCCATTCCACGACGCATTGCTTCATGTACGGCGCGGCCGCGCGGCCTTTTTCCGTAATGCGGTAAATGCGCTTGCTGCGCTTATCCGGCGAATCCCATTCACTTTCGGCCAAATGCCGATCTTCGAGGAAACGAAGCACCGGATACATTTCATTCGGATTCGGACGATACAAACGATTTGTGCGCTCGAAAATTTCCCGCGCGATTTGGTTTCCGTAACTGTCGCGGGCGGACAGCGCATCCAGTACGAATGTCGCCGTGAGAAGACGTTTCCATTGGCGGCGGCGAATCAGCTCGTCCGCATCTTTCCGATACTCGGGACTTTCCTTGCTAGGCATCCTATCACCTCCCAATATGATTATTTCACAATAACATTATAATTGATTTTCTTTCCGGAAACAAATATTTTTATTAATCAGTTTGGAAACGAAAAGGAAAAATCGCAACTTGTGAAAATTCATATCGAAAAAGGAAGCGAATAGATTCATTCTGTGTTATAATAAAATAGTTTCTGAAAAGAAATTTTATTTTTTTACGCATTTACGGGAGGATGAGTAGCATGGAAGGAAAATTTTGGAAAAAAGCGGCAGCGGCTGCGGTTCTTTCGGCGGCGGTCGTAGGGGCGCTCACCGGTTGCGGCGGCGCGTCCGACAGCGGCAAAATGAAAGTCGGGATGGTGCAGATTGTGCAGCATCCGGCGCTGGATTCGGCGAATAAAGGTTTCGTAAAAGCGCTCGAAGATCGCGGCCTGTCCGGAAAAATCGAAATCGATCAGCAGAATGCGCAGGGCGATCAGTCCAATCTGCGCTCGATTGCGAATCGTTTCGTTTCCGGAAAATATAAATTGATCGGTGCGATTTCGACGCCGGCGGCTCAGGCGATGGCGAATGCCACCCCCGAAATTCCGATTATCTGCACGGCGGTCACGAATTATGAGACGGCCAAGCTCATGAAATCGGAAGCGGCACCGGATGCGAATGTCACCGGGACGAGCGATCGCGGCCCGACGGATAAAGAGGTCGCGCTCATTCGGGAAATTCAGCCGAATGTGAAACGCATCGGGATGATTTACAATTCGAGTGAAATCAATTCGGTCATCCAAGCGGAAGAGTTGAAAAAAATTTGCGAACCGTACGGCATCACGGTCATCGAACGCACGGTGAATTCCATCAATGATATCCAGCAGATCGCCGAAGCGTTTGCGGGCGATGTGGATGCGATTTATGTCCCGACGGACAATGTGGTCGCGAGTGCCATCCCGACGCTGATGGGCGTGGCGAATGCGGCGAAGATTCCGGTCTACGGCGCGGAAGTCGGCCACGTGGAGAACGGCGTGCTCGCCAGTGAATCCATCAGCTACTACGATATCGGATACCAGGCGGGACAGATGGCCGCCGATATTTTGGAAGGCAAGAAAAAAGTGAAGGATCTGCCGGTGGAAACGGCGAAAACGTCCACGCTCTACATCAATAAAGCGGAAGCGGAGCTCCTGGGCATCCAAATTCCGAAGTCGGTACTTGACAGAGCAAAAGTCATCTGAGATTTGAGAAACAAAAAGCGAAATTCGCAATACGCGGATTTCGCTTTTTTGCTGTGTGCCATATTTGTGCCGAAGACGACAGACTGTCAGACGTCAGACGTCAGACTTTAACTTGTGTCGCTTCGCGACAATCCTGTTTTATGCCGCCGAAGGCGGCGAGCGAGCGTAGCGAGCGATTATAAAAATGCCGCGCAGCGCTCCGCTAAAGCGCATACCGCACGG
>CAVJQK010000129.1:0-4630 GCA_963651795.1 Erysipelotrichaceae bacterium
GAATCGAAAAGCCGTGCCATTTTTCGAATCATGGTTTCCCCGGAAGAAAAAGTGATCACTTTAAGCGTTTTGAAACCGGCAAAAAGGGACATGGGATCGGAAACCGATTCCAGCCCGGTGGCCTGAAATTTCACAATATCGAGATTTTTATTGGTGGAAATCGGTTCTGTTTCGTTTCCGGATTCAATCTTTTCATCCGGAGCAAATAAACCGTTATCTTCTTCCGTCCCGAATAAACTCAGACCGACATTTTCAGAAATGTCCTCTTTATTTTTCCTGTTTCCTGCCATTTATGTATCCTCGTATCGACGTTTCAGCTGGCCGCAGGCGGCTTGAATTTCATCGCCCATTTGGCGGCGCAGCGTGGCGGTCTTCCCCGCCGTTTCCAAAATTTTGCGGAAACGTTCGCATTGGTTTCCGCTCGGTGCGAATAATTTGATATGCTCCGTCCCATTGATGGGAATCAAATTCACGTGACAGGGCATATCGCCTAAAAGTTCGCAAAGTTCTTCGGCGTTTTCGAAGGACGCGTTCACGCCGTCAATCAAAATATATTCAAATGTCACGCGGCGGCCGGTGGTGCGAAAATAATAACGCGCCGCATCGATCAATGTTCGTATCGGAAACCGGCGGCTCGCGGGCAAAATTCTGTTTCTGATTTCGTCATTCGGCGCATGAAGGGAAATCGCAAGCGTGATCGGTAAATTTTCATCGGCCAGGCGATAAATTTGCGGCACGATGCCGCAGGTCGAAAGCGTGACGCCCCGATAGGACAGATTTAAAATATCGGGATCGTGCGCCAAGCGGATGAATTCCAAGACGTTTTCGTAATTTTCCAGCGGCTCCCCGCTCCCCATGAGGACGATGGAATGAATCGTCGCATCGGATGTTTCCCTGAAAGCAAATAATTCGGAAAGCATTTCACCCGCCGTGAGATTTCGCTCCAGCCCGTTTCGCGTGGACGCGCAAAAGACGCATCCCATGCCGCAGCCGACCTGCGTGGAAACGCAAATCGAATTTCCGTAATCGTGATGCATGCGGACGGTTTCTATCAAAGAACCGTCGGAAAGGCGAAGCAGTAATTTTTGCGTATCGGCGTCGTCGGAAATTTCGTGCCCCACCGTCACAGGTTTTTCGACGGCGGCATTTTCGATGAGCCACGCGCGGAGCTTCTCGGGCAATTGCAGCATCTCCCGAAAATCGTAGACGGTGCGTTTATATAAATAATCGTGCAATTGTTTGGCGCGAAATTTCGGAAACCCGGCTCCCGTGATGACTTTTTGCGTCTCGGAAAGAGGAAGTCCCCATACATTGATTTTCATGATTTCCTCCGAAGTTTCGCCGTAAAAAATCCGTCGCATTCGTGAATGTCGGGCCAAAGCGTCAGCATCCCTTCCGGCGCCTCCAAATCTCCGACGGAAAAGGGCACAGTTTCAAATTCCGGATGCGTTTCCGAAAAAGAGGAAACTATATCTTCATTCTCCGCTTTTTCCAATGTGCAGGTGCTGTAAACGAGAATGCCGCTCGGCTTGACGTATGTCGCGGCCGCCCGCAATAATTTTTTCTGCAAAGCGGGAAATGTTTCCAAATCTTTTTCCGTGCGGCGCCAGCGAATTTCCGGTTTCCGCCCGAGGACGCCGAGACCGGAGCACGGCGCATCCAACAGCACTTTATCGTACGCACCCATTTCCTTTTTATCCGGCACTGTCGCATCTTTTACTTCGGCGCGAATGACGGAAAGCCCCAAACGCTTCGCGTTGCTTTGAATTAATTTCACTTTATGCGGATATAAATCCCACGCCGTAATGCGGCCGGTATTTTGCATCAAATCGGCCATTTGCGTCGTCTTGCTTCCGGGCGCCGCGCACATATCCAAAACGCATTCGCCCGCTTTCGGTGCCAAAACCTGCGCGGGAATCATCGACGCGCGATTTTGCACATACGCTTTTCCTTCGCGCAAAAAGTTTCCGCGGAAAAAAACGCCGCCGTCTTCCAGGGTCAGTCCGTTTTCGCACCAAGCAATCGGAGACGGCGAAGCCCCTGCCTCCGTCAGCGCGTCAAATATTTCGGAAACGGATGCTTTTTGCGTATTCATGCGAATATCCACGGGGCGAATTTCATTGAAAGCGCGCAGGACGGACAGCGCTTTCTCCCTCCCCCACGCGCGGCTCCAGCGACGAATCAGCCACACGGGCATATTGAGCGCTAAACTGTCGCGAAGAATTTCATCATCGGGAAGCTGCAATATTTCCCGTTTCCGAAGAAAATTCCGGAGCACCGCATTCACGAATTTCACGTTTCCCGCATGCGTCACTTTTTTCGCGACTTTCACAGTTTCATTCACGGCCGCCGAATCCGGAACACTGTTCATGTACAAAATCTGATAGAGCCCGATGCACAGAAGAATGCGGACTTTTTCATCGACGGCGGAAACGGGGCGCGCGGAAATTTGCGCCGCGTTCCATTCCAGCACATTGAGGCGTCGCACCGTCCCGTAGACGAGCTCCGTCAAAAATTTACGATCTTCTTTGGAAATTTCCGCGCTCAAAATCTGCTGCAGAGCCAAGTTCCCATACGCGCCCTTCACCAATACGGCATACAATACGTCATAGGCAAGATGTCTTGCGGTTTTAGTTTCCAAATCGATCTCCCGTTTTCACCTGATACCCATTGATAAAATCGGCGGTATCCATTTCTTTTTTATTTTCCGGCTGCAAGCGGTCGATGACGAGGACCCCGCCGCCCGCCGCGATGTGAAGCTTTCCGTTCTCCGTGGAAACAACGGTCCCGGGTGCCGCATTCGTTTCCGTACCGCCCAAGAAACTGTGATGAATTTTGAGGCGTTTCCCGCGGAAAAACGTGTAAGTCCCCGGATTGGGATACATGCCGCGAATCAATGCGTGCAGCACATCCGCGGATTCCGTCCAATCGAGGCATCCCATTTCTTTTGTAAGCTTTTCGGCATACGTCGCCGCCGTTTCATCCTGCGGCACGGCGCGCGCTATCGCTTCGTCCAAATTCGGCAATATGCGCAAAAGTTCTTTCGCGCCGAGATCGGCCAATGTTTCCAATAAGCCGCCGGCCGTCTCCGTGTCCCCGAGCGGGACGGAAACGCGGGAAATCATGGGCCCCGTATCCATACCGGCATCGAGTTTCATGAGCGTCACGCCGGTTTCCTTTTCCCGATTGATAATGGCACGCTGCACGGGCGCCGCGCCGCGATATTTCGGAAGGAGCGACGCATGAATATTCAAAGCGCCGTACACGGGGATATCCAGCACGGATTGCGGCAAAATTTTCCCGTATGCGATGACGACAATGACATCGGGCGAAAGCGCGCGCAGCGTTTCCACGGTTTCCCCATCGCGAAACGTCAGCGGCTGCAAGACGGGAATCTTTTTTTCGAGCGCATACTCTTTGACCGGCGAAAACGAAATTTTCCCGCCGCGCCGATTCACTTTATCGGGCTGCGTGTAGACGGCGACCGGCGTGTATCCGTTTTCGCAAAGTGCGCGAAGCGGCGCCAAAGCGAAAGACGGCGTTCCCATAAAAACGATGCGCAACGATTTATTCATCGGATTAGGCTCCTTTGCGAAGCGTCACGGCTTTTTCGATAAACAAAATGCCGTTCAAATGATCGGTCTCATGCTGAATGCATCTGGCGAGCAAGCCTTCGGCCTCTTTTCGGCGTTTCTTTCCGTGGCGGTCCTGATAGGAAACGACCACCTTTGCATATCGATTCACATCCCCGTATAAATCCGGGACGGAAAGGCAGCCCTCCGAATCCAAAACCATCTCATCCCCCATCGGCTCCCATGTCGGATTGATATATTCATCGAAACCCGTTTTCCCGTCATCGGCGACAAAGACACGAAGAGAAACGGCGACCTGCGGCGCGGCCAGTCCCACCCCATCCGCTTCATACAATGTTTTTTTCATCTGCTCCAACAAAAATTTCAATTTTTTATCGAAAACGGTCACGGGCTCGGCGACGGCCGCCAGGATCGGATCTCCCGCCTGAATAATTTTCATCATATTCCTTCTTTCTTTCTGTGCCGATTATATGGCGATTTATTGTTTCATTATAACACAAAAGCCGAAAATATACGGCAAAATGGTCGCAAAAAAAGTCATCGCGCGCACAAAAAAAGCGCCGCGAGGGCGTTTGGCGTACAAAGAAAACAGCCTGCCAAAATTTCTTTTTTTGCAAGAGCCGATTCCTATGAATTTTTTAGAAACGGACGTACGGTTTCTCCCGTAAACCGGATGGTCTCTACCGCAATGCATCAATGGAGTAAGCGGCCGCGGATCTTGTCGGGGGGCGTCGGCATCCGTTAGCCTCCGAAGAAGCGTTGAATCCGAGGTCCTCGGAGCACAGTCGGCGACGGCATGTCTCGAAAGCGGATCACGGCGGAGGTTTCCGAAAGGAGAAACCGTCCGTTTCCTAAGTTCTCAACCGAGCAGCTTCGGAATCGGTTGAGACAAATCCCGAATTGCTGCCTGGTGCGAAGAGTCCACACGCAAGATCTTACGGCGATGCCGCCCCTTTCGTTTGATTAATTCGGCCGATTTGAATTCACTAATCGAAAGGAAACGGTACCGGAGCCCGCTACGTATCGCGGGAGCTCTT
>CAVJQK010000130.1:0-2653 GCA_963651795.1 Erysipelotrichaceae bacterium
GAGCAATCCTTTTAGCATGCATAAGTTTTATTTCACAACAATATTTACGATGCGGCCTTTGACGACGATGCATTTCGCAATCGTTTTGCCTTCCGTGTATTTTTTGACTTCCGGAAGCGCTTTCGCGGCCGCGGCCACCGTTTCCTCATCCGCATCGACGGAGACCGTCACGATGCCGCGGACTTTGCCGTTTACCTGCACGGCGAGTTCCGCCGTTTCCACTTCGAGCGCCGATTCGTCGACGGCAAGCCATGCCGCTTCGTGGACACTCTTTTCTTCTTCGCCGAGGAGCTGCCAGAGTTCTTCGGTGATGTGCGGGACGAAGGGCGCAAGCAGAATGAGGAGCGCGCGGAGAATTTCTTTTCCGAAGGCCGCCTGAATTTCGTCGTGCTTGTCCGCGTAGAGATACATCGCGTTCACGAGTTCCATGACAGAAGAAATCGCGGTATTGAAATTGAAACGGCCGTCCAGATCGCTCGTGACTTTCGCAATCGTCATGTGGAGGCGGCGGCGCAGATCTTTTTCATCTTGCGTGAGCGGCGCATCCTGTTTCTTCATGTCAAGATAGCGACCGGTGATGGCCCAGACGCGTTTCAGGAAACGGTACGAGCCTTCGACGCCCTGATCGCTCCAGCCGAGATCTTTTTCCGGCGGCGCGGCGAAAAGAATGAAGAGGCGCGCGGTGTCGGCGCCGTATTTGGCGACAATTTCTTCCGGGCTGACGACGTTTCCGACGGATTTGGACATTTTTCCGCCATCTTTTAAGACCATGCCCTGGCAAAGCAGATTCGTGAAAGGTTCGCTGTCCTTCACAAGTCCCTCATCCTGCAGGACTTTCATAAAGAAACGGGAGTAGAGCAGGTGGAGAATGGCGTGCTCAATGCCGCCGATGTACTGATCGACCGGCATCCAATAATTGGCTTTTTCCGTATCGAAGGGATCTTTTTCATTGTGCGGATCGGCGTAACGAATGAAATACCAGGACGAATCCATGAAGGTATCCATCGTATCGGTCTCGCGGAGCGCATCGGCGCCGCATTTCGGGCATTTACAATGGTAGAAACTTTCGCTCGTCTGAAGCGGAGAAAGCGCGCCGGCCACGAAATCGACGTCCTCGGGGAGGCGTACCGGCAAATCTTCATCCGGCACGAGAACCGGGCCGCAATGCGGGCAATTGATGACCGGAATCGGGCAGCCCCAATAGCGCTGGCGGGAAATGAGCCAATCGCGGAGACGGTAATTCACTTTTCCGCTGCCGATGCCCATTTCTTCGAATTTCTTCGTGATGGCGTCGCGCCCTTCTTCGGAGGTGAGCCCGTTGAATTCTTCGGAATTGACGAGAATGCCGTCCGCATGATATGCAGTTTCCATCGTCGCCAAATCCAAATCGCCCGCTTTATTTTGGACGACGAGTTTCATCGGCAGATCGTATTTCTTCGCGAATGCAAAATCACGCTCATCGTGCGTCGGTACGGCCATGACGGCGCCCGTCCCGTATTCGTAGAGGACGTAATTGGCAATCCAAATCGGCACGCGCGCGCCCGTCAGCGGATGAATCGCGTAGCTTCCGGTGAACATGCCGAGCTTTTCGGACGCTTCGGACGTACGCTCGATATCGTTTTCGTTTTTAACCGTATTAATAAATTCTTCGATTTTTTCTTTATCCGGATTGCCCGCGATGAGCTTTTCGACAAGCGGATGCTCCGGCGCGAGAACCATGTACGTCACGCCGTACACCGTATCGACGCGCGTCGTGTAAACCGGAATCACATCGTCCATGCCTTCCACTTTGAACGAAAATTCCGTTCCGACAGAGCGGCCGATCCAGTTTCTCTGCATCGTCTTCACGCGTTCCGGCCAACCCGGCATGTGATCCAAATCTTCCAAGAGACGATCCGCATAATCCGTGATTTTCAGGAACCACTGCGACAAATCTTTTTTCACGACCGTCGTCTTGCAGCGCCAGCATTTCCCGTCTTCGACCTGTTCATTCGCGAGCACCGTATGGCAGCCGTCGCACCAATTGACCTTCGCTTCCTTTTTGTACGCAAGGCCGCGCTTGTAGAAAATTTCAAACAGTTTCTGCATGTGCTTGTAATAATCTTCGCGGCACGTCATCACCTGGCGATCCCAATCGTAGGAAAGGCCCAGCGCTTCCTGCTGTTTCGTCATATTTGCGATATTCGAATACGTCCATTCCGCGGGCGGCGTGCCGTTTTTAATCGCGGCATTTTCCGCCGGCATCCCGAACGCGTCGAATCCCATCGGATGCAGCACATTGAAACCCTGCATTTTTTTGAAACGCGCGACCACATCGCCGATGGAATAATTGCGCACGTGACCCATGTGCAAATTGCCCGACGGATACGGGAACATTTCCAATACGTAATATTTCTTCTTATTCGGATCTTCGGAAACGGCAAACGCATTCGTTTCCTTCCAAATTTTCTGCCATTTTTTCTCGATTTCCTGCGGAATATACTTATCCATATCGTCACCTCATCTAAAAACGGAACATATTTCATCTATTATATAAAAGAAATCACACTTTTTCAATTCTATCGGGGAAAAATCCGCGGCTTCGGGTTCCCGATTTCGGAAACTGTCATTGCATTTCGCAGCTTCCCAGGAGCGCCGCTTTCGCCAGGCGATC
>CAVJQK010000130.1:2663-4586 GCA_963651795.1 Erysipelotrichaceae bacterium
GCGATCCGCCGTTTCATTATATTTCACGCCCGTATGACTTTCGATTTTTCGGAAACGGACGCACAGCGTGCCGCGAATCGATTCGTAATACGCCGCGAGCGCTTTCGTGCCGGCGGTATTGGCGCGCCATTCGCCCGTGCACCATTTTTCGATGCCGAAATAATCGTAGCATAGGTCCATTTCGCGTAGGCCCATCCCGATGACCGTCTCCATCGCATAGCGCGCGCCGGCGATTTCTCCCGCGACATTTCTCATTTTCGCGCCTTCGGCATCGACGATTGCGCGGCTGTACGTTTTCACCGTCCCTTGATATAGGAAAACGGCGCCGAACGAATAGCGATCCGGTAGGTCCGGTCGATACGAGCCGTCGACATACACCGTCATGCGATCGGGATTTAAGGAAATTTCGGCATTCGTTTCCGAAACGGCCTCGCCTTTTAGGTACGCCCGCGCATCGTCCTCCGCGTAAAATCCTTTGAACTCCGCGCCCGCAAATCCCACGACTTCTTTTTGGCATTCGGCCCAAGTCCGATACAAACCGGGCGTGCGGCCTTTTCGCACCGCGTACCACGATTTCTTTTTCTGCACGCTTCCGCTCCTTCTATGTTAAAATAAATGTAGAAATTTTATTTCGTACGTTTCCGAAAATTTTTTGTTTCCGAAAATTTTTTCTTTCTATTATACCAAATTTCCGAAAAAATCGTTATGAAACTCACGACACTTTTCCCCGCGCTTTCCTATCGCAATTATCGCATTTTTTGGCTCGTGCAATGGATTGCGCTCATCGGCTTTTGGATCCAGCTCACCGCGCAGCAGTGGCTCGTCTATGAAATGACGGGCTCCGCGCTGAAGCTCGGCGTCCTTTCCGCGATGCAATTCACGCCCAGTATGCTGCTCTCGCTCCTTTTGGGTTTTTGGATCGATCGCCACAGCAAACGAAAAATTTTGGCCGGCACGCAATTTTTCTACATGGTGCAGGCGCTCTGCCTCGCCGTGCTCCTTTGGACGGGCATCGCCGATTATTATTGGCTTCTCTTTTTTGCCGTCGTCCTCGGCACCGTCGATGCCGTCGATATGCCGACGCGCCTTTCCTTTCTCCCCTGCCTCGTCGGAAAAAAAGATTTGCACAGCGCAATGGCCTTGAATTCCGCGAACTTCAATATCACGCGCATGATTGGGCCGCTTCTCGCAGCGGCGCTCTTGGCATACGTCGATTACGGCATGATTTTCTTTTTGAACGCCGTTTCCCTTCTTCCGATTTTCTTTTTGTACCTTCACATGAAAGTGGATGAACCGGCCGCCGCGCCTTCGGATAAAAATGCGTGGGCGGAAATCAAAGCCGGTTTCCTCCATGCGAAACGCAATCCGATTATTATGGGAAACTTATGCATGCTGGGCATCGTTTCCTCGCTCATCATGAATTTCGGCACGTACGGCCCGCTTTTCTCCGATCAAATTTTGCACCTCGGCATCGACGGATTCGGCACGATTCTTTTCGCCATCGGCTGCGGGTCGCTCACGAGCGGACTTCTTTCCGCCGCCGGCAAAAAACGCACGGATCGCCGCTCGCTCCTCTGCTTCGCCGCCGCGACGGGGCTGCTTCTCATGCTACTCTCCCGCGCCTCCGCGATTTGGATTGCCATGCCGCTCTTCGCCGCGCTCGGTTTCTTCATCATTCTTTTCCTCATCAATTGCAATACGTCCATCCAGCTCACGACGGAGCCCGCCTATCTCGGCCGCATCATGAGCCTTTACACTTTCGTCTTTTTGGGCAGCGCGCCCGCGGGGAGCCTCTTTGTTTCCGGCATTATAGAAACAATCGGCACGGCGGACGGCCTTCTTGCCATCGGCGCGCTCGAACTTTTCCTCCTCGCGCTCGCCGCGTGGAAATTTAAATAAGACTTGAAACGCGGCTCTTATTTC
>CAVJQK010000131.1:0-4548 GCA_963651795.1 Erysipelotrichaceae bacterium
GCGCAGGATCATATGGCATATGCGAAGGAAGTGGCGGAAACGTTGGCCGCTTCCGACATCCGCGTCGAGCTCGAAGAAGCGAATGAAACGCTCGGCTACAAGATTCGCAAAGCGCAGACGGAAAAGATTCCGTACATGCTCATCGTCGGCGAAAAGGAAATGAAGACGCGCACGGTTTCCGTACGTACGCGTGCCGGCGGGGACGAAGGCAGTGCACCTGTCGCAGTCTTCATCGCGAATATTATCCGTGAAATCAAAGAGCGGAGCCTGTAATGGAAGCCGAATATCAGAGTGCCGATGTGGGGCGCGCGGCGCTCCGTATGGCGATTTCGGAAACACGGGCCGATGAAGCGGTGCTGCGCGAGGAGCTCGCGAAAATGGGCATCCGTGCGGTCGCGGTGAATTTCGGCGGACGTTTCCCCGAAATTTTGCCGAAAATTTTCGAATCGGCCATCGTGGCGGCGCAGCGGCAGCATGTCATCAATGATACGCATGTGGGTGACGGCTCCGTCGTGGGTGCGATTGAATCGGCCATCGAATTCATTAAGCTCAAAGCGCTCGGCATGAATGTGGGCGGAAAAATCGGCATCGCGCGCTGGCACGAACATTTGTGCGTCGCGATTTACGTCGGCGTCGGCGTCCTTCGTTTCAATGAAGTCTCCGTCGGTATGGCGCATCGCGTGCTCACAAATGATTTGGACTGAAATTTCTTGACAAAACGGGATTCATCCTGTACAATATCCAACATATCTATTGCAAGCAGAAGTCATCCGCTTCTCACCTTACAAGGCGCAAGCTACTAAGGTCACGTATGAATTCAAAGGCGGACGGCACATGCTGTCCGCTTTTTACCTTGCAATTTGTTTTAAGTTCGGAGGTGAACAGAATAGGTAAGGAACTCAGTATCAATGAGGAAATTCGGGCTCGCGAAGTCCGTGTCGTCAGCGATACAAACGAACAGTTGGGGATCATGAATACCCGCGAGGCACTGCGCTTGGCGGAGGAAAAAAATCTTGATCTCGTCGAGGTGGCGCCCAACGGGAAGCCCCCGGTCTGCCGTATCATGAATTACGGTAAATTCAAGTATGAACAGCAGAAACGCGATAAGGAAGCCAAGAAGAAACAGAAAGTTTTCCAGATCAAAGAAGTGAAGCTTCGTCCGAATATCGACGAGCACGATTTCTTTGTGAAATTGAAAAACGCACAGCGCTTTCTTGCCGACGGGAACAAGGTGAAAGTGACAATCATGTTCCGCGGACGCGAAATGTCGCATCCGGAGCTCGGGCAGGAAGTTCTTGACCGTTTCGCACATGAGCTTGGGGATACCATCGCATGTGAAAAAGCACCGAAGATTGAAGGGCGCAACATGACCATGATTGTCGCGCCGAAGGCTTGATGTAAAGGAGAGATTATTATGCCGAAAATGAAGACACGCCGCGCCGCAGCCAAGCGCTTTACCGAGACCGGTTCCGGCCAGTTCAAGAGAAACAAAGGTTTCCACAGCCACATTCTCGAAAAGAAATCCCCGAAGAGAAAGAGAAATTTCAGAAAAGCGGCTTTGGTTTCCAAATCCGATTACAAGCGCGTCGTAAAGATGCTGCCGAACGGCTGATACAAGGAGGAAGAAGAGAATGGCAAGAGTAAAAAGCGGTCTCACCAATCATAAAAGACATAAGAAAATTCTGAAACTGGCAAAGGGCTACAGAGGCGCCCGCCACAATCAGTTCCGCAAAGCCAATGAGCTCGTCATGAAGGCGCTCTATTACGCAAGAAGAGATCGTCGTCAGAAAAAGAGAGAATTCCGCAAACTTTGGATCATCCGTATCAATGCGGCAGCCAGAATGAACGGCCTTTCCTACAGCCGTCTCATCGCGGGCCTTTCCAAGGCGGGCATCGAAGTCAACCGTAAGATGCTTTCCGAAATGGCGATTCATGATCCGGCGGCATTCGCAAAGATTTGCGAAGCGGCCAAGAATGCGCTTTGAGAAATACGCAAGTGATTTTATCCGCGAGGTGAAATGATGGCTACGAGTATTTCTGTGGAAATTCTGGAAGAACTGGGCGATCTGTCCACGGCTTCCAACGGCTGGAGAAAGCAGCTGACCTACACCAGTTGGAACGGACGTTCTCCGAAATTCGACCTTCGTTCCTGGGACCCGGATCATCAGTCCATGACAAAGGGACTGACGCTTACGAAAGAGGAATTGGTCAATCTGAAAGATGTTTTGAACGGCCTCGATTTCGATAAGTTCGAAGACTGAAAACCGCATATGAAAAGCTCTCCCGCAGGAGGGCTTTTTGTGCTATATGGGAAAGTTTAGGCAGTGCCCGAAAAAATTTTTTCGGAAACGGAAACGGTCGGCGCGCGGCCTCGGATTGTTTCATAAAAGAAAGGAGGAAACGAAATGTTTGCATTACCGGAATCCCGGCAGCGGGCGGCGTATTTTTTCTGCGTCGTCGGTATGGCAATCGACGGGATTTTGGGCGCGGCGAAAGTGCTGATGGGCTACCGGAGCGGCTCGGTCTCGACGGTGGGCGACGGGCTCAATAATATCACGGACGTCGGCGCGGTGCTGCTGCTTCTCCTCACGTTTTACTACGCCGTGAAACCGTCGGATAAAGAACATCCTTTCGGCCACGGGCGGCTCGAATACATCAATTCGACCGTGATGGCCTCCGTTGTCCTCTACGTCGGCATCATGCTCTGCGTCGATTCGTTTCAAAAAATTCTGTCGCCGACACCGGTCATTGTGAATTCGTATCTCATCGCGACGCTCTTCCTGGGGATTTTCGGGAAACTGGCGCTTTCTTTCGTGTACCGGACGGCCGCGAAGAAAACGGGCGCCGAAGCGTTTCGCGCCTACGGGGCCGATTCGATTTCGGACGTCATGTCGACGGCGGGCGTTTTGGTCGCCATCGCGGTCGAAAGCGCGACGGGACTTTTGATCGACGGCTACGTCGGCGTGCTCGTTTCCTTTCTTATCATGTACACCGGATACACGATTTTGAAACACGCGCTGAATTCCATCATCGGCACGGAGCCGGACGAAGCGCTCTATGCGGATGTGAAAGCGTTCATGGAAAAAATTCCCGGCATTTACGGCGTGCACGATCTCATCATTCATGATTACGGGCCGGAAAATCGTTTCTTATCCGCACATGTCGAAGTGGACAGCCGTCTCGATTTGGTGAGCGCGCATGAAATTTGCGAGCATTTGACGGATGCGGTGAAGGAAACGTATCACATGCAGGCCGTCGTTCACGCAGACCCGAAAGCGGTGGGTAATCCGCGCGAAAAAGAATATCGCCGCGATTTGGAATCGGCCATTTTCCGCACGGGCTTGCCGCTTTCCTATCATGATTTCTACGTCGAGGAGCACGACGGCGGTGTGTATATGACGTTTGAAATTTCATTCACGGCGCCGTGCCGTCTCACCGACGAGGAAATTTACGAGAAACTCTCCGCGGAAATTTACGCTCTCAAGAGCGAATCGGACGAAGATTATTATATTGATATGATGATTGACCGTAATTTTGTTTCCGGCAAGCGCTACGGGACGGAGTGGCATCACGAAGGAGCGAAAATATGATATAATGGACGAGGCTGAGTAAGGAGAAAGGAGGGGATCTATGCGGAAGTGGGAAAAAATTTGTGTTTTGATGGGTTGTATGCTGCTCGGCGCGCAGGGGGCACAGGCTTTCAGTGTGTTTTCCTTGGGCGATACGGGCGAATCCGTGCGTGAAATACAAAAAATGCTTTCGCAGGCGGGCATGCGTGTCACGGTCGACGGGTATTACGGTCGGGAAACGCAGCGCGCGATTCGCGAATTTCAAATAAAAAACGGTCTTGTCGCCGACGGTGTTTTGGGGAAAGTGACGTATAAAGTGCTTTCCGATGTCGCAAAGAACGGCTACGATGTCGGGGCCGATTCTCATGAAGCGGTGCTGGACAGTTACAGCTGGCGGCCGGATGATCCGCAGCGGAAAGTCGATTGGAAAACGGGCGAAATTTCGGCGCTTCGGGCGAAAGCCGTCATGGATGAAGCGCGGAAATACGTGGGCGTGCCATATGTATTCGGAGGCACAACGCCGGGCGGATTCGATTGTTCCGGTTTCATGCAATATATTTTTGCCTGCCAGGGTATGGGTCTTCCGCGCACGGCCGATGAGCAATATTGTCTGGGCGATTTCGTGGAATGGAATGCACTCCGCCCGGGCGATTTGGTCTTTTTCTCGACGTACGAAGACGGCGTGTCGCATTCGGGATTGTATTTAGGAAACGGGACGTTCATCAGCGCGACGACGAGTGGCGGCGTCCAAGTGGCGGACATGACGAGCGGGTATTGGTACGATTGCTACGTCGGCGCCAAACGGGTCTTTTGACGATTTCATGTAAAAAGCATTCATCGAAATTTTTTCGGTGAATGCTTTTTTGCTTGGGTTGATGCGTTGATGCGTTGATGCGTTGATGCGATTCAGGTGTCGCCTGCGGTAGTCAAGTCCTAAATTGGGTGTAAATTCAAATTCCCTTTAAGTTTGGAATTAAAA
>CAVJQK010000132.1:0-4542 GCA_963651795.1 Erysipelotrichaceae bacterium
GGTGACGACGCCGTCCGCCGTGGCGTGAATGGGCGTATTGTAATCAGCAACGATATCGATGCCTTCATGATACGTGGATTCGATGCCCGAGCTGGTACGCCAGCCGCTGCCGCTGGAAATTTCTCCGACGACGGGCCAAATGGATGGAAGCACTTTGGAAATGCCTTTCAGGACGGAGCGGCTTCCGAAACTTCCCAATTGCGTGGATGAGCGCAATTTCACGAGCGTCTTGAGTTCGCTGTCGATTTCCTCATCGAGAGCCGTCATACGGTAGAGGAGCTCGGAAGGCGTTTTCGCCGCCCGATAAGCTCCGTTCGGATCGGCCGCATCGGGCACGGTATGTGCGCCGCCGACCGCCGATCCCGCCGCCGTCTTTTGCACCTTCGTTTCCGTCGTCATCCCCGTGATGCCCGCGAGCTCGTTGGCGATTTTTTCGACACTGTCCACTTTTTCGGTCAGCTTTTCGACCTTTTCGTCGGCCATTTTGAGCTGTTTCCGATATAAATCATTCTCCGTACGAAGCGAGGTCACCGAATAGGCGGAATAGGCAAATACGCCGATACCCGCACAGAAGACGACGCCCGCCGCCGTAAGAAGCATTTTCATTTTCCGATATTCTTCGAAAGAGAATAAGAAACATCTCTCCCGATTTTCCGTTTCATATTTCTTCATAATCTCTTTTTCGCGCTACGCCACACGACTCCTTTCTCCGCAAAAAGACGGCGCATACTCATACGCCGCATAAAAATAAGGGGAGTTACGCGTCCCCGGCGGCCGATTTCTCCGGCGTTTCCACATAGGGCGTCACGACGGCCAACGCTTCCGAGAGGCTCTGCGCTTCTTCGGAGGAGAGCGTGTCGCGGCTTTCCCCGTTCATGACCTGCTTAATATACATACGGGATGTGTCGCGGCCGACGATGGACGAAAGGATGAACCCGTTGTCCTGGGCATCCAAAATCGTCAGCGAAAAGGAGAGGGAATCTCCCGTATCGCCGAACGCGTCGTATTTCACGAGTCCCACGCGCTGGAGGGACTGCATTTGCATCCCGGATAAAAGCTCATGCTGGCGGAAGGTATCTTCAGCCATTTTCATCATGTCACGAAGCTCCATCACTTCGACGGAAAGTTTCCTTTCCAAATCGGCGCCGTCGTCTCCCGTCATGAAATAGCGGTATTTTTTCTGCAATGCGCGGACCTGTCTGCGCAAAAGTACCGTCTGAAAAAGAGCAAAGGCAAGCAACACGGCCATAACGCCGATGCCGCCGTAGAGCCACAATGTCTGATTGGTCATAATTCCTCTTTATGCATTCCGATTCAAAATTTGAATAAGTCTTTGAAATTCGTCTTCGTTTTTAAAGGAAATACAGATTTTCCCTCTGCGGTTTGTTTTGCCGCGGCCGCCTTCGATGCGGACCGTCGTCCCCAACGACAGGCGAAGTGTATCTTCAAATGCTTTGATGGTGCTTTCCGTTTCTTTGGCGGCGCGGGGCTTTTTGCCCGCCGCTTTCTTTTTCCGGACCAATGCTTCGGCCTCGCGCGAAGAGAGATTTTCTTTCACGATCATCTCGGCGATTTCTTTCATGTCGTCCTCGTCTTCGAGAGCGAGAAGCGGGCGAAGCTGCCCCACGGTCGCGCTTCCTTCTTCGAGCATTTTGCAAATGCTTTTCGGAAACGCAGTCAGGCGCATGATATTTGCGATATAAGAACGGGATTTCCCGATGGCTTTGGCCAATTCTTCCTGCGTGCAGCCGCGTTCTTTGAGAAGCACGGTGTAAGCTTTGGCTTCTTCGATGACATTGAGATCGGCGCGCTGCAAATTTTCGATGAGAGCAAGTTCCGCCGCTTCTTCGGCCGTAACGTCCAAGACGATGGCGCGGATGGTATTGAAACCGGCCAATTTCGTCGCGCGAAGGCGCTGCTCGCCGGCGATGAGCTCATATCCGTTTCCTTTTTTGCGTACGGTTATCGGCTGCAAAAGTCCGTGTTTCTTAATGGATTCGGCCATATCCGCCAGGACGGATTCGCGAAAATTGCGACGCGGCTGTGCGGCATTCGCTTCGATATCGTCTGTCGGGATTTCGAGAATTTCGTGTTTTTCGACGGTTTCCGCCGTTTTTCCGAGAAGCGCTTCGAGACCGCGCCCCAGTTTCTTTTTTCCGCCGAGTGCTGTGTTACCCACGCTTAATGACCTCCCGAGTGAATTTCATATACGCCGCCGCGCCTTTGGATTTGGGCGCATAGACGCAAATCGGCTTGCCGAAGCTCGGCGCTTCCGATAATTTAATGGTACGCGGAATCTCCGTCTTGAAGACGCCGGATCCGAAATAACTTTTCACTTCTTCGACGACTTGACGCGCCAAATTCGTCCGCCCGTCGAACATGGTAAAGACGATGCCCAAAATCGAAAGAGACGGATTGAAATTTTGACGAATGGCATCCACCGTTTTCACGAGATTCGCAAGCCCTTCCATGGCGTAAAATTCGGCCTGGAGGGGAATGATGACGGAATCGGCGGCTGTGAGTGCGTTCACCGTCATGAGCCCCAAAGAGGGCGGGCAATCGATGATAATGTAATCGAAATCTTCCGTCAGGGGCGCCAGCGCTCTCCGGAGAATCGTCTCGCGCGAAGGCCTGCCGGCAAATTCAATCTCGACCGCGGCCAAATCGGCGGAAGCGGGGAGAATGGACAGTTTCCGAATCTCCGTTTCATACACGGCATTCGAAGAAGAAATTTCATCGCAGAGCGCATCGTAAAGCGTCGCATCGAAACGGTCTCTGTCCATGAAAAGGCCGCTCGTGGCATTGCCCTGCGCATCCGCATCGACGAGGAGCGTCTTTTTCCCGGCCATCGCCAAATAGGCGGCCAAATTCACCGCCGTGGTCGTCTTTCCGACGCCGCCTTTTTGATTGATGATCCCGATGACGCTCATGCGCTCCCTCCTTTTCGTACGGATATACACCGTTATTATATCATATTTGTCTCAGCTTTGTACGCCGCCCGCTTTCCGCCGCTGCACGAAGTACCCCGGAATGAGGAAGAGGACGGACACGATGAGCCCGACGAAGAGCGGATTAATGGGAAGAGGAAACACGGTCGTCGTCAACATGGAAGCAATCGTACTGGCCGCCATGGAGAGCACGGCCCAATGTTTCTCAATGCACCCCGGTTTCCAAATGGCAAGCGTCATCGGAAACAGAATCCCGCCGCCGCGGAACGCCATGGAAAGATAATTCCAGAATAAGACTTCACTTCCGAGAGAGCAAAGGGAAATCACGGACGAAAGCGCGATGACGAAAACGACGGACGCGCGCATGATGTAGAAAAGAAGTTTGTCGTTTTTAACGGAGAAAATTTTTGCGATGAGATCTTTGGAAACCATGGTCCCGACGGCCAGCGACAGCCCGCCGATACTCCCGATGACGGACAAAATGATGCCTCCCAGCGCAACGCCGGCCAAAATTTCATTTTGATGTCTCAATAAATACATCGGAAGTACGAGCACCGGAAGGGTATCGGGCTCAAACGCATGCATGTACATCCCGATGGCAACGGACGGAAGCCCGACGGGGATGATGATGAAAGCCGCCAAAATGCAACCGACGGCCGCTTTTCGGGGTGTGGCCGAGGAAAAAACGCATTGCACATACGATTGCGTGCAAAGAACGCCGACCACGACGGAGCCCAGACTGAATAAAGTCGCCTGCACCCCTTCGCCGAAAAGGGATAGCCATGGCATTTCCGGAAACACGGCGGAAAAATTATCCATGGAAAGAAGTGACAGAAACGCGCAAAAACCGGCGATGAAAAGCGAGAAGAAAATGATGAGCATTTTCAAAATGCCGGACGCGCCGGCGCTTTTCATACCGCCGAAAAATGTATATAAAATGACGAAACCGCTCAAAATGACGGCGCCCGCCCAATCGGGCACACCGAAGAAAAGCGCGACGATCTGAATCCCGGAAAGTCCCGACGCGACGACGGAGAGCACGAGCGCGACGGAGGAAATAATCGTGCAAATCCATTGCGCTTTTTCCCCGTATGAGCGCTCCAGCACTTCCGGAATCGTCGAAAGTCCGGACCGATGCATTTTCCGCGCGTAAAAGAGGCCCATGACAATGAGCCCGATACCGCTTCCCAGCGTGAACCACCAAGCGGACAAACCGTATGAAAAAGCGAGCTGCGAACTTCCGACCGTCGCCCCGCCTCCGATAATCGTCCCGGCAATGGATCCGGCCGTCATGATCGCGCCGGCACTGCGCCCGCCCACACTGTAATCTTCGGACGATTTCACGCTTCTGGACACGTAAATTCCCGTTCCCAGCACCGCCGCAATCGCCCCCAGCATACACAGGACATGCACCGCCGTAATTTCCACCGCCGTCACCCCTTCTTTGCAAATCTACTTCGGGAAACCGTAAAAATTAACACTTTTCCGAATCACAACATCCGTCTCACAAGCAAAATCACGGCCACGATCGTCATCCCGAGCGAAAAGACATTCACACCGTAAAAAATCAAATTGACACCGCCCAGCGCAATCG
>CAVJQK010000133.1:0-4516 GCA_963651795.1 Erysipelotrichaceae bacterium
GCTTCGCGGCTCGTCTGACCGTCTCACAGTCTCATAGTCTTTGCACTTTGCACTTTGCACTTTGCACTTTGCACTTCCTCTTTCCCCTTCCCTCTTTACTCTTCCCACAAAAAAAAGAGCCCCCGCAGGGGCTCCTCGTCCGTCTTATCTCGATTTGTAGGAAAATTCTACGATTTGTCCGTTGTCCTGACGAATTTCGTATTCGTATTTCACATTGCCGGCGCGGAATTCGACTTCGTAGATGCCGATGCCGTCATCGAAATCGGTTTCCGTGTGAAGGTTTCTGATATCCTGCGCCGTCAATCCGGCGTGATTCAAAGCGATCGTTTTCGCTTCATCCACGGTAATGGCGTAGGCGGACATGCCGACGGAAAGGGCAAGGCCCAAGAGTGCGGTGGTCAGAATTGTCTTTTTCATCGTTCTCTGTCTCCTTTTAGTAATATATTATTTATCTTTTGTTTATAATACCATATTACGGCGCTCCGCGCAAGATATTTTACAGCGTTCCCGGCAAAATATACGAGCGATTTGCGTATTTCGATGTGACGGTCGCCTTTCGATTTTTGTTTGCGGAAACGGATGCGGAAACATCATTTTGCGCCTCGTTTCCTTCCCTCACATACGGTTTCCCGTTCGCACCCGTTTGCGTTTTGAACCATTCATACGTTTCGGCCGGTCCGTTTCCGTATGCAAAAACGACGCGGCTGTTGATAATTCTGCCTCTATGGACCGCACGGCTCATGACTCTGTTGCAACTGACGACGGGATCGGTGTCCACGTATTTGATTTCCACGTCATACCCGGCGCTTTCCAATGGTTTTACATATCTGTCCATCAATTTCGTCGCATTTTCGCCGATGGTGAGAATGACCAAATTATCGCCCTTGCGGCTTCCCATCAAAAATTCGCGATATGCATCTTTCTGAATTTCCGAACTTTCCATATGCACCGCACCGGCGGCCGCCCCGCCCGTCGCCGCGAATTCCGGAATCATTTCCTTGATCATGTCGTTGTCCAAAATGAACATGCCCATATCGCAGCTCAGCGGATCGACCAACGTGCTTTTCCCCGACGCCGGAAGCCCAATCACGACGCAGGCCTTATATTCCTTCTTCACCTTGCCGTCGTATACATACTTTCCGCTTCTGTCCCAGCGCGCGCTGCCGTTGTGCAAAAATTCCGTCCGAATGGCGTTGCGCAGTTTTTCCCGCTCGGCCGTGTTGATTGTGTATGTAAATCCGCCGAGCGCTTCCGTGCACGCGTCCGAAAAACCGTCCAGCATCAGCACCACCGGATCCGTCTTCAATTCTTCGATACTTTTGTACACGCCTTTGGAAACGTCATTGAATAATTGCTGCGCTTCCTTCGTCTGCACGACGAGCGCCGTTTCCCTTCCCTTATAATCAATACCCGTCGCATAGCGCGCATCTTTGGGAAACAGCAGCCGGCATTTCCGCTGCGCCGCATCGTACGCCTTCCTGTACGCATCGGTATCTTTCGCGCGGACCAACGTCCCTTTCCCGTGCCCGTGACCGGCCTGTAAAGAAACCCGATTCTCCGTGCCATCAATGAGGCGAAGCGCCTCCGCATTCACGCCCTTCGCCTCTTCGGCATACGCAAAAGCTCCCGACGTCACGACCAAACCCGCCAGCAGCATCGACACTATGGTTTTTCTCAGCATATGAAACCATCCTCTCTTTGCACTTTTCGCAAATCAATCGAAAAATTCGGAAACTTTCCCGGCAGTCTCTCATGTCATTAACTATATCATAAAACGCCAAGACATTCACGCGCACAAAAAATCCCGATTTCTTTTTATCGAAATCGGGACAATTTTCTGGCGGAGAGAGGGGGATTCGAACCCCCGTGACGGTATTCGCCGTCAACATGATTTCCAATCATGCACCTTCAACCACTCGGACACCTCTCCATGATGTACCGGCGCTCTCACCGTATGCCGAACCCTGTCGGCTGATACCTGTACATTTTATAGCCTGGGACGGTTTCTGTCAAGATTCTTTTTGAAATATTTCGGAAATTTCCGCCCGCGTCTTCCCCGCGCCGAGGGCCGTCATGAGGAGAATGCGCGCCTTGGGACCGGAGAGCGTGCCGCCCGAAATCGCGCCTTTTGAAACGAGGGCTCCGAGGCCGCCGATGCCGTCATATTCGATTTTGACGCCGCCATCCGCAATGCGCGACGTAATAACGACGGGAACGCCCGCGGAAACGAGAGCCGGCACTTCGCGCGCAATACTTTCGGGGACATTTCCGCAGCCCAAAGCTTCGATGACGATACCGCCGACTTTTTCGCGAAGGGCCGCGCGAAGAATATCGCCCTCCGTCCCGGCACCGCACGTGACAATCCGGACGCGGCTCTCCATATGCGCGGGCGAAAGAAATCCCTTTTTCGGTTCCTTTTCGCGCCATATAAGTTTCCCGTCCTCTTCCCGCGCGACGGGTCCATAGGCGCCCGCATCGAAAGCGTCGACGGATGTCGTATGCCTTTTGGAAACGTGACGCGCGTCGAAAATTTTCCCGTTCATGCAAACGAGGACGCCGCGGCCGCCGGCATTTTCATCCTGCGCGGCACGGACGGCGAGCGACAAGTTTCCCGGGCCGTCCGGATTTTCATCGGAGGCGCTTTTCATCGCACCGGTCAGAATGACGGGTTTTTCCGTTTTCAAAACGAGAGACAGAAAATACGCCGTTTCTTCCATGGTATCGGTGCCGTGCGTGATGACGATGCCGTCCGCTTTCTCCGCCGCCGTTTCGATGACGCGCGAAAGGGAAAGCATCATGGCAGGCGTCATGTATTCGCTCGGAATATCGGAAAAAGAACCGGTTTCTAAGGAAACGCTCTCCGTGATGCCGGCGGCGCGCGCCAAATCTTCCGCGGAAAGTGCGGGCGCAAGGCCTCCCGTTTCCGCATTTCTCGTCATGGCGATCGTCCCGCCCGTGGAAATCAATGTGATTTGTTTCATCCTGTCTCCGTTACAAAGTTTCATGAATTTCCAACCGTAAAAAAACAGGAGCCTCGAAGAGCTCCCGTTTCCGTTTTTTTATTTCGCCGAAGCTTTTTTGCGCATGTACTGCAGGGCGCCCACGGCGAGGAGGGTGCCGACGCCGATGAGGTCGGTGTACACGGCCGGATCGATGAGGCAGAGACCGCCCGCGAAGAGGACGAGGCGTTCATACCATTTCGCACAGATGTAGAATTGCCCGATCATGGCGGCGCTGATGCCGATCATACCGACGATGGCGGTGCAGGTGGTCTGCACGACGTCGATGAATGTCGCGTCAATTCCGAGCATCGCCGGATTGATGACGAACATGTACGGTATGATGAAGGCGGCTATGCCGAGTTTTGAGGCGTTTATCCCCGTTTTTATCGGATTACCTCCGGAAATGGCCGCGCCGGCGAAGGCCGCAAGGGCGACCGGCGGGGTGATGTCGGCGATGATGCCGAAGTAGAATACGAACATGTGTGCGGCGAGAATCGGCACGCCCAGGGAAATGAGAGCCGGGGCCGCGATGGTCGATGTGATAACGTAATTGGCCGTGGTCGGTACGCCCATCCCGAGGAGGAGCGAGGTGATCATGGTGCAGAAGAGGAGCAGGAGGAAGTTTCCCGCGGAAATATCGACGAGTGCGGATGCCAGTTTCAATCCGACGCCGGTCTTGGTGACGACGCCGATGATGATACCGGCGCTGGCGCAGGCAATGAGTACGCCCAGCGCTCCGCGCGCGCCTTTGACGAGACCGTCGACGATGTCACCGAAAGTCATGCGCGTATTGGCACGGAGCATGGCGGTGGCGATCGAAATGACGATACCGGCAAGTGCGGCTTTCATCGGGGTGTAACCGGAGGACAGGAGGCCGATAATCGCGATAAGCGGAATGGCCAGATGCCCTTCTTCTTTCATAATTTTCGCATAGGACGGGAGCATGCTCCGCGGCGTCCCTTTGAGATCGTTTTTCTTCGCTTCGAAATGTACGCCGAGGAAAACGCCCAGGAAGTACAGAATGGCGGGAACGACAGCCGCTTTGACGACTTCCATGTACGGAATCCCGACGAATTCGGCCATGAGGAAGGCCGCGGCGCCCATGATCGGCGGCATGATCTGCCCGCCGGTGGAGGCGGCCGCTTCGACGGCGCCTGCGAAATCTTTCTTGTACCCGAGTTTCTTCATCATCGGGATGGTGAACGCGCCGGATCCGACGACGTTCGCTACGGAAGAACCGGAAATGGTCCCTTCGAGTGCGGACGACAGTACGGCGACTTTTGCCGGTCCGCCGGACGCCCACCCCGCGATGGCATTGGCGATATCAATGAAGAATTTTCCGAGCCCCGTCTTTTCCAAATACGCTCCGAAGAGGATGAAGAGGAAAATAAAGGTGGAGGAAACGCCCATCGGAATGCCGAAAATGCCTTCGGTGGTGAAGAAGAGATGGGCAACCATCTGATCGAGATTGAGACCGCGATGCGCCAAAGGTCCGGGCATGTACGGTCCGAGGA
>CAVJQK010000134.1:0-4461 GCA_963651795.1 Erysipelotrichaceae bacterium
CACTTTGCACTTTGCACTTTGCACTTTGCACTTTGCACTTTGCACTTTGCACTCTAAAAGGACTACCCATAAAGGTAGCCCTTTTTTGCTGTCTATTCTATTTCCGTCCACGCCCGCGTCCGCTTCACCGCGAAACGCTTGAGTGGGAGCTGCGCCTTCTTCATCAATGCGGCCGGATTCTCCGCCTTCGTTTCCGAAAGCGCACTCCGCACGATAAATTCGCACGCCTCCGCATCCGCCAGTGCGTGATGATGGGAGAACGTGAACCCCAGCGCGTTGGCGACCGTATTCAGCCGATGATTCGCCATATCCGGCCACAGCGTCCGCGACAACTCCACCGTGCAGCCGTAGCGGAAAGAAATCGGCGGCAGCCCGTACCAATCGAGCATCGCCGAAAGCACCGCCATATCGAAACCCGCATTGTGCGCGAAAATGATATTCTTCTCCAAAAGAGCGGCAATCTCCGGGAAAAATGCCGGAAACTCCGGCTCATTCTCCACCATTTCCGCCTTGATCCCATTCACCCGCACGCAATTCGGATCGAATTTCATGACAGGCGGCCGAATCAAGCGATACCAGCTCTCCGTAATCTCCGTCCCGTCCGAGACGACAATCCCGAGCGAGCAGGCACTCGCGCGCGACGCATTCGCCGTTTCAAAATCCAGAGCGACATATTTCATGATGGAATCAAAGACCGCTCACAAAATCCGGCGCCGTAGAAGACAGCCAATCCGCTTCCGTATCCCGACCGAAAGAATCCTTAATCCGCCGCGCAATCTCATTTCGCGCCGACATCGCGCGCCGGCGGCTCGGCCCAAAGCACGGAATCGCAATCAGCACATCCCGCGTCCGATCCGTCACCGCGCCCGCCCCGCTTTGATCGCAGAAAAGATGCCGCACCGCGACACGGTTTCCGAAAGCGAAAATCGGTTCCTTTTCGGAAACGGACTCCGCGCCCGCTTCCGTTTCAATCCTATCGGCCGCCGAAGCTTCGCGCACGGATAAAGTTTCCTCCGTTTCCATATCGAAAGCGAAGACCGGGAGCCGAAATTGGATTTCCGCCCCGCGCGCCAAATCCGCAATCGGAGAAAGCCGCGGGATCGCCGTCACCCCGACGAGACCCGCCGTCTGCCCCGGCGCAAAAGACGCATCCGCGCCCGTCTCCGCCGCGATACCCGCCGCGACCTCCGAAAGCCGCGCCTCCATGGAAGGCACCGCCTCCGCCGCGCCCATCTTCGCGAGCAAATCCCGGTAAAAAGCCACCGTCGGATCCTTTTCGACCGGCTTCAATTTCAAAAGCAACCCCGCTTCCAAAAGCGCATGCCGCAAAAACGCTTCAATCTCGCGATCCGTGCCCCGATTATCCACGCCGCGCGCCGCGACAATTCCCAATTCGAAATCCGGAAACCGTGCGAAAATTTCCGGTGCCACCGTCAGTTTCATGCCATCCTCCCCAAAAAATATTTCTCTATATTATACCATTAATGCGGCACTTTTCGGAAACACGACCGAACTTTTCGGAAACTTCGCGGCAAATCTCGAAAAACGCGCGCACGCAAAAATCCCGATGCTCACAAAAGGAGCACCGGGATTCTTTGTTTCCTGAATTTTTATTTTATCAGCCGAGGAAACCGCGCGTATTCTGCGCTTCGACGACACGCTTCAAGGCGAGCATGTACGCCGCGAGTCTCCACGTCACGCCGTATTGCTTGCGGAGCGCATCGACATCTTCGTAGGACTGACGCATATTCTTTTTCAGACGTTCATTGTATTCGTCTTCCGTCCAGTAGAGGCCCGTCTTGTTCTGAACCCATTCATAGTAAGAACCGACGACGCCGCCGACATTACTCATGACATCCGGGAGGACTTCGATGCCTTTTTCTTCGAAATAGTTATCCGCATCTTCCGCCGTCGGGCCGTTCGCGCCTTCGAGAATGACACGTGCCTGTACGCCTTCCATCGTGCCCGCATGCAGCTGATTTTCGAGAGCAGCCATGAAGAGGACATCGACTTTCAGTTTCAAAAGTTCCGGATTCGGGATAATCGTCGCGCCTTCTTCTTCGTAACCCTTGAGGGAACGGCCATGGGAATTGGCATATTCATACGCCGCTTCCACGTCGATGCCGTTCGGATTGTAGAGGGAGCCGTCGATATCGCCGATCGCGATGACTTTCACGCCTTCACGATGCATGAGGAGCGCGCCGACGCTGCCGACATTGCCGAAGCCCTGTACTGCGAGCGTCAGATCTTTCATGGCAAGACCGTTCTTTTCGCACCAAGTCGCAAGCGTGTAGGTGAGGCCGCGGCCCGTCGCTTCGTTACGGCCGAGGGAGCCGCCCGTCACGATCGGTTTCCCGGTGACGACGCCCGGCGTCCATTCGCCGCAAAGCGTGCTGTATTCATCGGCAATCCAAGCCATGATCTGCGCATTCGTATTGACGTCCGGTGCCGGTACATCCTTATCGGGTCCGATGAACGGAGCGATGCGGCGGATGTACGTGCGGGTGAGACGCTGCAGTTCGCGCTGCGAAAGTTTATGCGGGTCAACCTTGATGCCGCCCTTTGCACCGCCGTACGGAATGTTTCCGATAGCATTCTTAATCGTCATCCAAGCCGCGAGAGCCTTGACTTCATTTTCGTCCGAAGCCGGATGGAAACGAATGCCGCCCTTCGCCGCGCCGCGTGCCGTGGAATGCTGCACACGATAACCGGAGAAAACTTCCACATGCCCGTCATCCATCGTGATCGGGAGGGAAACGGTGAGTTCGCGTTCCGGATAACGGACGAATTCATATTCGTTTCTGGAAATACCGAGCTTTTCCGCCGCCTTGTCGAGGACATGAAGCATGTTTTCATAAGGATTGTAAGCCATAATTACACCTCTTTGTAAAAAATCGGCCGGCACCGCAGACACATTAAGAAACATCCCGTGCCCGTCATAGATTTCGCCATAGGCAAAAATCATATTAGCTATCCTTACATACTATACCACAAAACAGCACATTTTTGAATACCAAAAACATATGCAAATTTTGCCTGCTACCCCCATAAAAGTGCATTTTAATCATATGCAAAGCAGAATAGGTGTATGCTTATTAGGTTTTCTCTCGCATAAGGTAAACGACCAAGCGACGAAAAGCATGAGTCATGCGCTTCAGGATGCACTCTGCGCATATTTTTTTATCTCGGCTCCTCTTTCAGGGGAGGCGAGACACATTTGCCTTGTTTCTTTCACAAAAGTTTTATACAATAATAAACAGAAAAACCGGGAACAAGAAAAGAGGGGGACTATGAGGAAAATCAGAAAGGCCGTCATTCCGGCGGCGGGGTATGGGACGCGTTTCCTGCCGGCTACGAAAGCGATGCCGAAGGAGATGCTGCCGATTGTGGATAAACCGACGATTCAATATATCGTGGAAGAAATTTTGGAGAGCGGCATCGATGAAATTCTGATTATCAGCGGGCACGCGAAGCGCGCGATCGAGGATCATTTCGATTCTTCGCCGGAGCTGGAGCAGCATTTGTATGAGCACGGGAAGACGGAGCTTTTGAAAGAAATCCGCGAAATCGCGGGGATCACGGTGCATTATATCCGTCAGAAACATATGAACGGGCTCGGCGATGCGATTTCGTGCGCGAAGACTTTTGTGGCGGATGAGCCTTTCGCGGTCATTTTGGGCGATGATGTGGTGTATCATCCGGAGCAAACGGCGCTTTCGCAGCTCATCGACGTGTACGAAAAAACGGGCGCGACGGTCCTGGGATGCCAGGAAGTCATGCCGGAAGCCGTTTCCTCATACGGCATCGTCCGTGAAAAAATGCAGCCGGACGGACTTTTCAAAGTGGAGGATATGATTGAGAAACCGTCGCCGGAGGAGGCGCCGAGCCGGACGGCGGTGCTGGGCCGCTATATTCTGACGCCGGATATTTTCCCGATTCTGGCGGAAACGAAGCCGGGCAAGGGCGGCGAAATCCAGCTCACCGACGCGCTCCGCGTCCAAGCGCACGAGGGCAGTGTCTACGCCTGCCACTTCGCCGGCCGCCGCTACGACGTAGGAAGTAAAGAGGGATACCTGGAAGCGACGGTGGAGTACGCGCTCCGAAGACCGGATCTGGGACCGGGTTTCCATACGTATTTGAAAACTTTGCTGGAATAAAGACTGTAAGACTATAAGACTATAAGACTTCAGACTGTCAGACGGAAAAGTGCAAAGTGCAGAGAAAAGATATGAGTGAAGAGATATGAGATATGAGGGCAGGATGCGCTTCGCGCATATTATGTTATAATCGCTCGCTACGCTCGCTCGCGCTGCGCGCGGCTTAAAAATACGCGAAGCGCTTCCTATATCTCGGCTCCCCTGAAAGGGGAGCCAAGAATAAACGTCGCCGAAGGCGACACCTTTCATCGATAAGCGAAGCGATATCGATGCCATATAAAAATCCGTGCGCGAAGCGCACACC
>CAVJQK010000135.1:0-4423 GCA_963651795.1 Erysipelotrichaceae bacterium
GGAGCCAAGGCGCGTTTTAAGTATAGATGCAAAAATCGCGCGCAGCGCAAGGCGCGAACCGCCGATTCCTGTTTTGCTCTGCACTCGGGAGCGCCCCCTGTAGGCGCGATGGCGGATTATGAGCACGAAACTTATAGCGCCCGCGTTTCAAGCTGAGCGTCGTGAGTTTGCCCGACCGTTATAAATTTGCCGATGCCGCGTGTATCGCGCGGCAGGCGCAGGGGCGGGCGGATGCGTCTTGCGGCACCTACGCCCCCATCGCCGCGGCAAATTTATTTCGGTCGGCGGTTTCTTTTCTTCCGCGGGGAAGAAAAGAAATGAACACGGCGCGCCGAAGGCGCGCCATCCCGCGCAGCGGGATAAAAGCGCAGCGTCATTCCGCGCAGCGGAATAAACAAATGTCGCACTGTTGCAGTGCGGGATCCCCGCGTTCATTTCCTTTTTATGTTATAATACGATATATTTTCTGATTTCGGGAAAACGAAAAAAATCGGTTTCAAAAATACAAAGGAGTGGACAGAATGGCACATTGTAACGAATTCTACAGCAACTTACAAGGCTCATATTTATTTGCGACCGTTCGCCAAAAAGCGGACGCGTATCGGGAGAAACATCCGGGCACGGAATTGATTTCCCTCGGCATCGGCGACGTGACGCAGCCGCTCGCGCCGGCGGTCATCGAGGCGATGCATAAAGCCGTCGATGAAATGGGACATATCGAAACCTTCCGCGGCTACGGCCCGGAGCAGGGTTATCTCTTCCTGCGCGAAGCGATTTGCAAACACGATTTCGCGACGCGCGGCGTTACGATCGATCCGTCCGAGGTTTTCGTTTCCGACGGCGCAAAATGCGATGTGGGAAATATTCAGGAAATTTTCGATATTAAAGACATCGTCGCGGTGACGGATCCCGTTTATCCCGTCTATGTGGACAGCAATGTCATGGCGGGGCGCAGCGGCCGTTTCGTAAACGGGGCGTTCGAGCATATCGAATATTTGCCGTGCTACGAAGAATGCGGTTTCTGCCCGAATCTTCCGGCGCATGATCCGGCGATCATTTATCTCTGCTCGCCGAATAATCCGACGGGCGCCGTCATGGATACGTTCAATCTCAAAATGTGGGTGCGTTACGCGAAGCAGACGGGCTCCGTGATTCTTTTCGACGCGGCGTACGAATGTTTCATTTCCGATGAAAATGTGCCGCACAGCATTTACGAAATCGAGGGCGCGAAAGAAGTCGCCATCGAATTCCGTTCGTATTCGAAGACGGCGGGATTCACGGGCGTGCGCTGCGGTTATTGTGTCATTCCGCATGAACTCATGCTGGAAACGAAATCCGGGGAAAAAGTCTCTGCCAATGCTCTCTGGGATCGCCGTCAGTGCACGAAATTCAACGGCTGCTCCTATATCGTGCAGCGCGGCGCGGAAGCGATTTACACGCCGGAAGGGCAGAAACAAATTCACGCGACGATCGATTTGTATAAACGAAACGCGGCCATGATTTTGGAAGGCGCCAAAGCGTGCGGTCTTTCCGCATCCGGCGGGACGAACAGCCCGTATGTCTGGATGAGTGTGCCGGAAGGGATGACGAGCTGGGATTTCTTTGATTTCATGCTGGAAAAAGCGCAAATCATTTGCACGCCGGGCTCCGGATTCGGTCCCTGCGGCGAAGGGTACGTGCGCCTCACGGCCTTTAATACGCCCGAAAAGACGGCGGAGGCCGTGGAGCGGATGAAACGCGCACTCGGAGGAAAATCCGAATGAGTACGAATTTGCAAATCGGTATCGTGGGGCTTCCGAATGTCGGGAAATCCACACTTTTTAATGCGATCACCAAAGCGGGCGCGGAAGCGGCGAATTTTCCTTTCTGCACCATTGAGCCGAATGTCGGCATCGTCGAAGTGCCGGACGACCGTCTCTACACGCTCGCCGATATGTTCAAGCCGAAAAAGACGACGCCGGCTTTCACGCGTTTCGTCGATATTGCGGGTCTCGTCGCGGGGGCGTCGCGCGGGGAAGGTCTCGGAAACAAATTCCTTTCGCACATTCGCGAGACGGACGCCATCGCCCATGTGGTGCGCTGTTTCGAAAACGGAAACATCACGCACGTTTCCGGCTCCATCGATCCGGTGCGCGATATGGACATCATCAATACGGAGCTGTGCCTGGCCGATTTGGAAACGGTCGAAAAGAAGAAACTGAAAACGGGGAAACTGGCGCAGGCCGGGATTAAAGAAGCGAAGGCGCAAATGCCGACGTTGGATAAAATTTACGATGCATTGGGCGACGGGACGCCGGCGCGCGCGCTGAATCTGTCCGAAGACGATTTGGAAATCGTGCGCGAGCTGAATTTGCTCACGTTGAAACCGGTGCTCTATGTCTTGAATACGGCCGAAGACGATATCGCGGATCCGATGGCGAATCCTTACGTGCAAAAAGCGGCGGCGCAGGCCGAAGCCGAAGGCGCGAAATGGGTGCCGATTTCCGCGGAGATTGAGCAGGAAGTGTCCGAGCTCGACGCCGAAGAAGCGAAAGCATTCCTCGCGGATTTGGGCGAAACGGAATCGGGACTTCATCGTCTCATTCGGAGCGCGTATTCCTTGCTCGGACTCATTAATTTTTTCACCGTCGGCCCGGATGAATGCCGCTCCTGGACGGTGCGCGAAAATACGAAAGCGCCGCAGGCGGCCGGAAAAATTCATTCGGATATCGAGAGAGGTTTCATCCGTGCGGAAATCGTTTCCTATGATGACCTTGTTTCCTGTGGCGGCTACAACGGCGTCCGCGAAAAAGGGCTCCTTCGCATCGAAGGAAAAGAATACGAAATCCAAGACGGAGATGTGGCGTACTTTAGGTTTAATGTGTGAGAAGAGTGAAGAGTGAAGAGGGAAGAGGGAAGAGGGAAGAGGAAACATGAAGGAGCAAGGCATTGATTTTCTGAGACGCTGCGGGCCGGCGCTTCGCATCGCCGTTTTGGGCGACGTGATGACGGATCGGTATATCTCCGGCGAAGTGTCGCGAATTTCCCCCGAAGCGCCCGTGCCCGTCAATCTCGTCACCGCCGAGCGCGCGGTCCCGGGCGGCGCGGCCAATACCGCCGCCAATCTCGCCAAACTCGGTTGCTCCGTTTTCGCGTGCGGCATGCGCGGCGAAGATGAAAACGGACGAATGCTCGCGTCCCTTTTCGAAAAAAGCGGCATCGATTCCGCGGGCATTCTCGTGACGCCGGGCTATCGGACCATTACGAAAATCCGCGTCCTGGGCGCGCGCCAGCAAATGATCCGCCTCGATTTCGAGACGAAGCGCGACCTTGCGGACGAAGAATGCGATCGCGTCCTCGCGTGGCTCGATGCGCTGCACGCCGCGGGACTTTCCGCCGTCGTTCTTTCCGATTACGGGAAAGGTTTCATTACGGAAACACTCGCCCGCGCCGTCATTTCCCGCGCGCACAAATGGGACATTCCCGTTCTCATCGACCCCAAGGGTGCCGATTGGCGGAAATACACCGGCGCCTTTGCCGTGACGCCGAATCTTAAAGAACTTTCCGAAGCCTGCGGAGAAACGATTCCGAATACGGACGAAGCCGTCGCGCGAGCCGGCGCGCTCCTTCGCGAAAAGTTTCATTTAAAATACCTCTACGTCACCCGCTCCGAAAAAGGCATCACCTCGATCGGCGCGAAAGAAATCATTCACTGCCCCGCACGCGCGCGCGACGTCTTCGACGTTTCCGGCGCCGGCGACACCGTCATGGCCGTCCTCACGGCCGCGGCCGCCTGCGGAAAAGATACGGAAACGGCCCTCGCCCTCGCGAATACCGCCGGCGGCATCGCCGTCTCCCGCGTCGGCACCTACCCCGTTTCCCACGCGGAACTCGTCGAAGCCTGGGACGAAACGGAAACGCGCCTCTCGCGTGACTACGCCCCGACCTCATGGGAAGATGCGGCGAAAAAAATCAAAAATTGGCAGGCGCGCGGTGAAACCGTCGTCTTCACGAACGGCTGCTTCGATATTCTCCACCGCGGCCACATTGCGTATTTGTCGCAGGCAGCGGCCCTGGGCGATCACCTCGTCATCGGGCTCAACTCCGACGCGAGCGTCCGAAGACTCAAAGGAAACACCCGCCCCGTAAACGGTGAAATCGATCGCGCCTATCTCCTGGCGGCTCTCCGCTTCACCGACGACGTCGTCATCTTCGGCGAAGACACCCCGGCCAAACTTCTCGAAACTCTTCGCCCGGATATTTTGGTTAAAGGCGGAGATTACACCGTGGAAACGGTCATAGGAAAAGAATTCGTTCGAGAAGTGAGAATCCTGCCTTTCGTGGAAGGCTACTCGACGACGGAGACGATAGCGAAGATGAAATTGTGAGAAAAAAGGGGCTGTGAAAAAACTCTTTCACAAAAAAATCTCCGTTGGCTAAAAAA
>CAVJQK010000136.1:0-4400 GCA_963651795.1 Erysipelotrichaceae bacterium
ATTTGTGCGCGAGACGTCAGACTGTGAGATTGTCAGACGTCAGACTTTTAATCGGAGCGCTGCGCGGCATTTTTGTAATCGCTCGCTTCGCTCGCTCGCCGGCTGCGCCGGCATAAAACAGGAATATGCGCGAAGGGCATCCTGAATTTCTAATTTCTAATTGATTAAAAAGAATGTCGCATTTTTTGAGTGCGACATTCTTTTTATTGAAAGTAGATTAAAGTCATAGTATAATTTCCGTAGGCTACTCTGCCGTGTCCGAGGAATGACGGGAAGGGAAAACCGCATTCCGCTGTTTCAAAGAAAAGAGGAATTCAAATGAGAAAACGGACAAGCATTCTCTGCGCCGCAATTTTGGCGTGCGTCGCAACGGGCGCCATGGCGGCTCCCGTATCCGATGATTACGAACTCGATCCCGTCGTTGTCACGGCCAATCGGTATCTGAAAAAAGATATCGACGTCGCGGCCAGCACGCAGACGTACACCGCCCAAGAAATCGAGCGGACCGGCGCGGACAATATGTACAGCGCGTTGCAATATCTGGACGGCGTCGTCCAATCCGGCATGGGACCGAACGGTGCTTCCGTCTCGTCCATGACGAGCAAAATCATGATCCGCGGCGTGGAAAACGGCACCGTCGTCATGATTAACGGCACCCCGATCAATTGGCGCAATCTGTACAATCTGGAAAATATCCCCGTCGAAGCGGTCGAACGCGTCGAAGTCGTACGCGGCGGCGCAGCCGTCATGCACGGCAGCCAGGCGACCGGCGGCGTCATCAATATCATCACGAAAAAAGAAATGCCGAATACCGTCCGCGTGGGGCTCGGGAAATTCGGCCGTCAGGATTATAAAATCACCCTCTCCGAAGGCGGTTTCTCCATTGCGTACAATTACAATAAATGGGGCGAAACGGGCGTCGCCTCCGATTACAATACGAGCTTTACTTCCGCATCGAAAGACAAAGTGCCAGTGCATATGCAACAGAATTTCAAAGGTTCCGAGAAAAACGATCTCTTTATGACCTATAAGATTAATGACAAATTCGATGTTCTCTACAATCACAATGAATCGACCATGAAATGGTCCTATCAATATGCCGACATTACGAAAGACGGATACACCGACATGAATGGCCAAGCGCGTTACACCCGCGATTACACGCGCACCAAAGATTTTGCGCAATTGAATTATCATGACCTTGCCGGCATCAGCGGTCACGTATTCTACAACAGAAACGTCCTCCAGACGGAAGGTACCGATTACTACAAATCAAACGGTACGAAAAATAAAACACCGACCACTTCTTCCTCGGATGAAACGAACCGCACCTACGGCTTTGATATTCAAAAAGTCTGGAACACTTCCAAGCAGCACACCTTCCTGTTAGGCGGCTCGGTTGTTCGCGAAACATACGGCAGTGAAGACACGAATCTGGGTAGAAATATCAACTCGCTCTTCGGATCTTGGGAAGGGAAACTCGGAAAACGCGATATCCTTTCCGTCGGCGTTCGCGGGACCTGGACAAGCGGCGCTATGAAAAATTTCCACAATTTCAGCGCCCAAGCGCAATATCTCCACAAGATCAATAACAACCAGAGCTTCTATATTTCCGCCGGGCAATCCTTTGTCTTACCGACGCTTTCGCAAATGTACTCCCGCGCAGGAATTACCAATGTCACCCACATCATCGGCAATCCGGATCTGAATCCGCAAAAGGGTACGCATTATGAAGTCGGCTGGAAAATGGAAACAGAAAAACGCCAGTACAAATTGGCTCTCTTCTCCGAAAAGATCACCGATAATATTTCCTTCTCCAAAACGACCATCGATAAGGAAGAGTATTGGTATGCCGTCAACGAAGATTTCAAAAATAAAGGGATTGAGCTCTCCGTCCGCGGCAATCAGCACAACGGCTTTACGTGGAATCTGGGTGTCACATTCCAAGATCCGAAATCGAAACAAACGACCGAGAAAAAATCCGCCAAGACGTATTGGGATCGCTCGCTCGGCCGCTGGATGATCAACGGCGGCGTCGCCTACGAAAAAGGAAAATGGTCGACGGCATTCAATTTCACCTATCTCGCCGATCGCGTCATGAGCCCGACGTCCGCACATTCCTACGATCAGAAACCGTATCTCCTGACGACCTTCACCGCGAAATACGCACCGAACGCCGTCAGCGACATCACGCTCACGATCGACAATGTCCTCTCCCGCCGCGACGTCACGAGCCACACCTCCAGTGACTACTACGCGACGCCGATCAATTATCTGATTTCGTACAGATACAAGTTCTGAGGGAAGAGTAAAGGGGAAAGAGGGAAGAGGGCCGGCTGCGCCGGCATAAAACAGGAATATGCGCGAAGCGCATCCTGAACCTCATGCCCCATGCCTCATGCCTCATGCCCAAGCAAAAAAACGCAGCAAAAATGCTGCGTTTTTTTTATTCCTTCACAAGCAGGAATCGTATCGGCAGATACGTCGCTCCGGCGGGGATGAAGCGGATGAAAAGATCCCGGCCCGCCTGCCAGGTGCCCGCTTCCGCCCAATCTTCCGTCGTCCCGTGGCCGAACATTTTCGGAGAGGCGCCGGCATCCGTCCGGAAGACGCGGAGAATTTTTTCATTTTGCCCGATGCGGAATGTCCCCATGTACACGCCGCCCTGCGGATTGATGAAAAGTTTGTACGCGCCCTTTCCCTTCGTGCGCACACGGATGTGATACGCGATGCCGTAGTTTCCGAAATCCTGCCGCGCGACCTTATCGATTTCATCATAACCGATGCGGAAAGAATCTTCCGCGCCGATGTAAATTTCCGCCGCGCCGCGCTTGAAATCCCACGGCTCCGTTTCCCAATACAATTCGCTTTCAAATGTCCCGCGAAGTTCGTGGCTGTCCGTTTTCACATATTTCGCGCGCTGCAATTCGTCCGCGTTTTCGGAAACGGAAAGAAATGCCGTCCCGACCGTGACGGGCGTTTCCGCTTCGATTTCCACGATGCCGCTCACCAAATCTTTCGGCCGGATTCCGCGCGTGCCGTCTTCGTAAATCACGACGCGTTCCCCGCCGGATAGCGATACTTTTTTCGGCTCGCCGTTCATCACCGCTTCGCGAAACGAAAGCGTGCGCCCCGTCGGCACATATTGCCGGCTCGGATCTCCGCGCAGCGCGCGCGTCACCGTGATTTCGCGCGGCGCATCCGATTTCGCGTACACGAGGAGCCGTGCCGGCGTCTTCGTCTCATTCACGTGATAATAATAAATGCGCGTCTTTCCTTTGGCCGCCGTCCCTTCGGCGAGGACGCCGTACTCGGCCGCATACTCGGGCGAATCCGAATACAGAAGCGTCCCCTCCGCGCGCACCAAGTGCATCGAAAGCCGTGTGTACTCCTCCTCCAAAGGCGAAGCCGCAACAATTGCGCAAGCGGAAACGGAAACCAAAACCGCCGCAATCGCCCGTTTCAAAAATTTTTTCATAAAATCTCCGTAAAAAATCCGGTCACCGTACTTTTCCCGGATCCGTTCGGACCGGCAAATACCAAAATCATCGGTTTCTTAATTGACATATTCTTTTCTCCCATCGGCATATTCCATGTAAGCGCGCCCGGATTTTGCATCGTATTTTCCGATGGGTTTTTGGCATACTTTGGCTTTTTGAATAGCCGAATCGACCGCCGCCGTTGCGCGTCTGTCCATTTCCGCATCTCTCTCTCCGATGATTTCTCTTATCGCCGCTTCATCATTTCTCTCTACGATTTTCACTTCCATATTTCCGATTCGAACGGTATTCTCTTTCATATCCATCCCTCCTGTTCCTTTCGCTCTTGTTTTAATTTTATTATAGCATAATTCCCATCATTGTTCCCGTTCCACGCAAAAAGCACTCCAATCCCGAGGAGTGCTTTTATTTTTACTCTCAGTACAATTTCGCGCCGGCCGGAATATGGCGGTCAACCATGAGGAGGTGGAGTTTTTCTTCGCCTTCCTCTTCATGAATGGCCGAGAGGAGCATCCCGCAGGAATCAATGCCCATCATTTTCCGCGGCGGGAGATTCACGATGGCAATCAGCGTCTTGCCGACGAGTTCTTCCGGTTCGTAATATGCGTGAATGCCGGAGAGAATGATGCGGTCCGTGCCCGTGCCGTCATCCAGCGTGAATTGCAAAAGTTTCTTGCTCTTCGGGACGGCTTCGCACGCTTTCACTTTCACCGCGCGGAAATCGGATTTCGAGAAAGTATCGAAATCGACGAAATCTTCGAAAAGCGGTTCGATTTTCACTTTGGAGAAATCAATCGGCGTGTCGTCTTCCGGCTCTTTCGTTTCCTTTACTTCCGCTTTCGGCGCTTCATCTTCTTCGGCGGCCGTTTCCGGTTTCATCGCCGGGAAGAGGAGCACGTC
>CAVJQK010000137.1:0-4364 GCA_963651795.1 Erysipelotrichaceae bacterium
GGCGCTTCGCGCCACCTTCCTTCAAAGGAAGGCTTAACCGGTGTCGCTTCGCGACAATCTTGTTTTACGCCGTTTCCGAAAAGGCCGCTGCCAATGCTGCCGCTATGACCGCGTCCATGTCGTAGTATTTGTATTCGCCGAGGCGGCCGCCGAAGTGAACTTTGGTTTCCTTCGCGGCAAGCGCCCGGTATTTTTCATAGAGGGCTGTGTTTTTGGCGTCGTTCACAGGGTAGTAGGGTTCGGCGGCGGGGGTCCATTCGCTGCTGTATTCGCGGCTGATGACGGTCTGCGGGATGTCGTTTCCACATTCGTCTTTTCCGAATTCGAACCATTTATGCTCGATGATTCTGGTCCACGGGGTGTCCCGATCGGTGTAATTCACGGCGGCGTTTCCCTGGAAATTCGGGGTATCGAGGATTTCGGTCTCGAAGCGGACGCTGCGGTATTCGAGGGGTCCCAAGCGGTAACCGAAGTAGGCGTCGATGGGGCCGGTATAGATGACGCGATCGGCGGCGGCGTCCCACGTTTCCTTATCGGCGAGGTAATCGACGCCGCAGCGGACCTCGATGCCACCCAGCATCCGCGCGACCATTTGGGTGTATCCGCCGACGGGGATGCCTTGGAAACGGGCGTCGAAGTAGTTGTTGTCAAAGGTGAAACGGACGGGCAGACGCCGGATGATGAAGGCGGGGAGCTCGGTGCAGGGGCGGCCCCACTGTTTCTCGGTGTACCCGCGGACGAGGGTTTCATAAATATCGGTGCCGACGAGGGATATGGCCTGCTCTTCGAGGTTTTTCGGCTCGGTGATGCCGGCGGCGCGGCGCTGCTCTTCGATTTTCGCGGCGGCCGCTTCGGGCGTGGTGACGCCCCACATGGCGTAGAAGGTGTACATATTGAAGGGGAGGCTGTAGAGGCGCCCTTTGTAATCGGCGACGGGTGCATTTGTGAAACGGTTGAAACGGGCGAAGCGGTTCACGTATTCCCAGACGCGTTCGTTATTGGTGTGGAAGATGTGGGCGCCGTAGCGGTGGACGTGGATGCCGGCGATTTTTTCGGTGTAAACGTTGCCGGCGATGTGGTCGCGTTTCTCAATCACGAGGACGCGTTTCCCGGCATCGGCCATTTGGCGGGCGAATGTGGCTCCGTAGAGTCCCGCGCCGACTATAAGATAATCATACATGTTTTTCCCTCCGGGGGAATTAGTGCATAACAACAAGGGAAGTGTGAAAAGTGAAGGGGAAAGGGGAAAAACCACCCATGCCCGAAGTTTTCCTGTAGTGCTTCATACAGGGGAAGTGTGATCTGCCTTCTTATCTATTTTCTTCCATTTGTTTCAATCTGACTAGTATCAAGGAAGAAATCATGCGAATCAATTTGTCGATTTCAACTAAAAGCAAATCTGCTTTTTCAGCAGTTACGAAAGATACGTCTTTCGCCAAAATTAATTGAGTTTCCGTTTCCGCTGCCGAACCCTTAGCTATTCTCAAAAAATGAACAAAATCTTTGGAAGAATGTCTGTTGTATCCTTCCGCTATGTTTGAAGGAACGGAAACGGCAGCTCTTCTGATCTGGCTCATCAATCCGTATTTTTCTTCCGGAGGAAATGTTTCCGAAATGGCATATATTTCTTTTACAATCATTCTGGCTTTTTGCCAAACGTCAAGGCTTTTATAATCCACCATTTCCTCTTCCCTCTTTCCTATTACAAAAACCGCGCGAAGCGCGCTCCTGCGCCTCTTTCCCCTTCCCTCTTCCCTATTTAAAATTTCGCGCGAAGCGCGCTCCTGCGCCTCTTTCCCCTTCCCTCTTCCCTCTTCTCTCTTCAATACGCCCCCTTTCTTGCCAGTACCACGTAGAATGTCTTGAAGAGTAGTACGATATCGATCCAGACGCTCCAGTTTCTTACGTACCAGCTGTCGAGGGTTACGCGTTCTTCGTAGTCTATGTCGCTGCGGCCGCTGACTTGCCACATGCCGGTGATGCCGGGGCGGACCATGAGGTAGTCTTTTTGAAACTTGCCGTAGCGAGGCAGTTCTTCGGCGATGATGGGACGGGGGCCGACGAGGGACATTTCTCCTTTGAGTACGTTGAAAATTTGGGGGAGTTCGTCGAGGCTGGTCTTGCGGAGGAAGGCACCGCTTTTGGTGATGCGGGGATCGTTTTTGAGTTTGAAATCGCGTTCCCATTCTTCGCGTGCGGCGGGATCGGTTTCCAGCAATGTTTCCAGGCGTTCTTTCGCATCGACGCACATGCTGCGGAATTTGTAGCAGGCGAAAGGTTTGCCGTCTTTTCCGATGCGGGTGTGCCGGAAGATGACGGGGCCGGGGCTGTCTTTGTAAATCCAAGCGGCGATGATGAGGAGTATCGGGGAGATGGCAATGGTGCCGAGGACGGTGAGGGTGTAATCGAAAACGGTTTTTACGAAACGATTCATCGGGCGCGCGAGGTTGTTTTTCAGGCGGAGCATGACGAGTCTTTCGTTGAAGAGGCTTTCGATTTCGGCGCTTTCCATGGCGACGCCGACGAGGTTCGGGATGACGCCGAGGTTTTTCACGAGGGGTTGGACGCGGTAGATGAGGGCGGCGAGGTCTTTTTGTGCCATGCCGGGGGCGGCGATGAAGGCGTGGCGGACGCCTGTTTCTTTAATGATTTTTTCGGCGTCTTCAAAGGTGCCGAGGACGGGAAACGTTTCCAATATGCCGGGCTCGGGCTTTTTGTCTTCGAGGAGGCCGATGATGCGGTATCCCATGCCGACGTCTTCGGTCATGGCGCGGGCGAGGAGGGCGGCTGTCTTTCCGGCGCCGATGATGAGAACGGGTGTCTGCAGGAGGCGGTGTTTCAATACATATTTTTTCGCGATGTAGCGGGCGACGGTGAGGAGGAGGACGGCGAAGAGGCCGTAGAGGACAACAAAAAGCCGGCTGGTGGAGGCTGCGATTTTCGATGCGTAGAGCAGGAAAACGACGGCAGCGGTCCCATACAGGCCGGCGTAAAATATTTTTTCGGTTTCTTTGTAAAAGGGCATACGACGGGTATAGAGTTGCCCGAGGGCGAGGAAGAATATGTATATGGCGGGGAAGGCAAGCCAAAAGTTCGCGTCGGAAATATGGAGGACGGAGCTTGTGATGAATGTGTTTCTGAGCATCACCGCGCTCCCCTCCGCTAAAAGGAGGACTGCGTAGTCAAGCCCTAAAAGAAACAGAATGTATGTCATGTAGATCTCTCTTTTCGCTATTAGAATATATGTGTTCTAATATTATAGCACACTTATGTGCTAAAGACTTAAGCCTATCAGACTATCAGACTTATTAGCGGTGCGCTGCGCGGCATTTTTTATAATCGCTCGCTGCGCGCGGCTTTTGCCGGCGAAGCCGGCATAAAAATGCGCGAAGCGCTTCCTATAAAAGCCTTCCTTTGAAGGAAGGTGGCGCGGAGCGCCGGAAGATAGGGTGGCGGCTGCGCCGCATTCTATCTCCCGCCCCTACGGGGCACCGGCGACCGTCCACCGGAAGGTCGCCTTCGAAAAGAGGGCTTGCCCGGTGTCGCCTGCGGCGACGATTTTTGTTTTATGCCGGCGGAGCCGGCGAGCGAGCGAAGCGAGCGATTATAAAAATGGGCGGGCCAATATTTGGGTGGGCCTCCTATTTTGTGCCGCGCGCAGCGCCTCGCCGCCATAGGTGGCAATACCACGGCATCCTAAACCGCATGCCCCATACCGCATGCCGCATGCCCGATTTTATTTCACCACAATGTCCTTTATTCCATAATACACGCAGAGACCGCCTTTTGTGACGTTGTTGTCAAAATCCACAAAGAAGAGGTGCCGCATAGCGCGATTTTTCGTTTCTATCTTAGGTAAGGTGACGATTTCTCCGCTGCCGGCTTTCTCTTCGATGAGCGAAATGCGTTCGGCTTGGGCTTGGGTCATTTCCGCGGAAAGGAGAACGGTGGAAACGGCCAGAAACAGTGTGATAATCGCCGTACCGGTAAAGATGATTTTTGAAATATGTCCCGCTAATACTTCTTTTGTTTCCGGCATCCGCAAAATGGCAAGTGTCGCGACGATAATCACAGAAACAGAAGAGAATGTAGCGCGGACGGGAAATGTCGGGGCGGCAATCATGACGAAATTATTGAAAAACGCAATACCAAAAAGTGCGGCGGCATAGCCGAGTGTCGGGTAGCGGCGAAGCATATCGCGTGCGCGTATGGATTTTGTCGCTTTTCTTACGTCACAAGTGATGCCTGCGGCGTTTTTCGCCAGACGGTACAGAATAAAAATACCGCCGAGATAGATGACCATCTCCTCAAATCCCGCCATAACATTGGTAAAAAGATAAATGGGCTTCGGTTTCGTGACGCCG
>CAVJQK010000138.1:0-4312 GCA_963651795.1 Erysipelotrichaceae bacterium
GCAGCGCACAGATTAAAGCTCATAGCCCATAGCTCATAGCTCATAACCTTTGCACAAATGTCGCACAAAGAAAAGCGGACATATGTTTCTCAAAAAAAATATCGGCTGCTTCCGGGAGAAAGAATGTGCAGCCGATTGGGGTTGTTATTTATCTGTGATGCGGGGGTGCCTGTCTGTGCGGCGCGTCTCCGCGGCGACCGTCTCTGTGATGCGGCGGCGCTTTGCGATCGTCTCTGCGATCCTGTCTTTCGATTTTCGGCGGCGCTTTGCGTTCGCGCTTCTCTTCGAATTTCGGCGGCGCCTTCTTACCGTCATGTTTCTTTTCTATTTTCGGCGGAGCCTTACGGTCGCGATGTCCTTCGAACTTCGGTGCGTCTTTCGGCGCATCTTTTTTATCCTGCGGCATCACGGCCGGGCCGTGCCCGCGGTACTGCGGCTGTACCGGCGCCGTCTGCGACGGGACGAGCTTCGGATTATCCACCGGATGGCGGCGGCCGTCCTTCATTTCCATCGATTCACCGGCGCGAATCAAGCTGTCCATATAAGAATGCGAAGGTTCCGCCGCCCAAGCCGAGCAGATTCCCGCCGCCGCGGCAAAAGTCAGTGCCAACAATAAAGCTTTCTTTTTCATGATTATTCCTCCTTACGGAAACATTTGACATTTTGAATCTATATAAATTCTGCAACATTTGTGCAGAAATTGGGCATGAGGCATGAGCTTCAGGATGCGCTTCGCGCATATCATTTTGTAATCGGCGCTTCGTGTTTCTTTTCTTTCATCGGCGGGCGCTTTTCATCGGGGCCTTTGTGCATGTGGCGGTCGAATTTTTCCGCCGCGCGGGGCACGTTTTCAAAAATCCAATGTTTATACGCCGCGACATCCTGCGTGAGAAAGGAGCCGATCGCGATCGCCAGGGAAACGACCGAAAGCGCCATACAAAGAATAATACGTTTCATCGGTTTCACGCTCCTTTTCCGAGCGCCGTCGTGCGGCGATTCACGAATTTACGAATTTCCGCACCGGTAAAACACAGCGCGAGTCCGGCGAAAATTCCCGTGCCTCCCACGCCCGCGAGAGTCACCGGCGAAAGCGGCGGGAGAGGCGGCAGCCCGCCGATTGGGGCAAACGTCCCGGAAATCAAATACAGAACAAGGCACGTCACGACGATAATGAGGAAACCGACGCCCATGCACGCGGCGAGCAAAATTTTGAGAAGCAACGCCTGCGCTTCCGGAATTTGCGTCTGCGCCGCATTCCAAGTTTCCTTGGCTTTGGCCGTCGCCGTTTCCGCCATTTTTTCCGCACCGTCCGCTATTTTTTCCGCCGTCGACGGTTTTCCCGGAGCCGACTCGGGGACCGTTTCCTCAAACGTTTCCTCCACCATCCCCTCATTCACATACATATCGTAAATCGCGCGGGGACTGCCGAGCTCCGCGGCAATCGCTGCTTCCGTTAGGCCGCGCTCCGCGCCTTCCGCAAAATGCGCCTCATAATCGGCCAGGATTTCCTCAAGCGCCGCCGCATCCGCATACCGGAAATAATAGCGAAGCAAATCCAGGAATTCTGTTTTAGTCATTTTGAGCGCCTCCTTCCTCCAATAATTTTTGAACGGCTTCATTAAAACGTTTCCATTCGCGGACGGATTCCGTATATTCCTCGCGCCCGCTGTCCGTGATTTTGTAATATTTTCGGGGCGGTCCGTTGTGCGATTCTTCCAAATACGTCTCGACCAATCCGTCTTTTTTGAAACGATTGAGCAGCGGATAAATCGTCCCCTCGCTCATTTCAATGTATTTGGAAATATCCGTCACGAGTTCGTACCCGTAATAATTTTTCCGGCGCAGCATGGAAAGTACCACAATTTCCATGACGCCTTTTTTCAATTGCACATTCATATTTCACCGTCCTTTCATTTTTTGTGAAACATTTTACCGCAATACCGTTTGTGCACCATTTGTGATGGGGCTATGAGCCATGAGCTATGAGCTATGAGCTTTAATCGGAACGCCTGCGGCGGGCATTATGTTGTAATCGGCGCCGATAGCGCCTCGCCGGCGAAGCCGGCATAAAACAGAATCGTCGCGAAGCGACACCTGCGACGCATCAACGCATCCGCGCATCAACGCATCAACCCAATCGTCGCCGAAGGCGACACCTATATTTCCTTTGCACTATGCACTTTTATAAAAGATCGTCGCCGAAGGCGACACCTGAATTGCTCATTGCTCATTGCTCATTGCTCATTGTTTTAGTGAATGTAGTATATCACACGGTACTTTGTAATGCAAGATACTTTGCAAAATTTTATTAGAAATAACGGAAATATTTTTATGCAAAAAAAAAGAAACCGCGGCTATCATGCGGCGGTTTCCGTATTTTTCTTATGTTTTTTTGTTTCCTTTATATTATTTTTCGGCTTTGGCCTTCGATTTCTTTTTCGTGACGCGTTCGCGTTCCCAGGTGCTGTAGAGATGATCGCCGACGGGTCCCAGAATTTCCGCGCCTTCGAGGAAGGTGAACCAGGAGGCGGGAAGGAAGGATTGGCCGAAACGCGCGCCTTCGATGGCGCCGACGACGGAGGCGGTGACAGAGCTCTTGCCGTCGTGATTGGCCGCGGCGATGAGCGCTTCGAAAGGAGAATCGCAGGCCAGGACGCAATAAACGCCGATGGCGAGCGCTTCTTCGGCTTTTTTGCCGGTCCCGAGGGAATGGATATTATCGATGTGCGCCCAAGTGTCGCCGCTCCCGGCGGGGCGGTTATTCGCCTGCTCTACGGCGGCGGTCAAAAGCGCGCAAATCGGTTCGGCATGTTCGGATTTATTCAAAAGGGCAAGCACTTCGTCCAAGACTTTGGGGACGGAGACGCGTTTCCCCGCAAGACCCGCAATGAGACCGGCAAATACGGCGGCCGATTGATAGGCGACGGGATTCGTGTGCGTCAGGACGGCGGCACGAATGGCTTCATAGTACGCTTCGCGGATTTCGCCGGCGTACATGAGCCCGATGGGGCCGCTCCGCACGAGCGCTTCCGCATCGTCCGCGTCATTGATTTTATTTTTGAGCGAGCCGGGTTCCTCGTTTCCGAGAGCAATCAGAGTCGAGCCCGTGCCGCGCTTCGCATGCATGAATTTTTCGCGCGCCAGACAAAAATCGCGTTCATGCGGCTGGCGGCGCATCCAAGTACGCTGCCCGCGGCGCGCTTCTTCGCCCGTCTGGCAATAATACCAGCGCATGTATCCGCGGTAGAGACTTTCCGTGTGATCGAGCCCTTTGGCCGCCGACCAGAGAATGCCGTCCGCCGTGGCGAGCATCAGCTGGGAATTTTGAGAAAGCTGCGCCAGGAAACGGCTCTTTTTCGTGCGCACCAAAGTACGGAGCCCGAAAGGACCGAATTGTCTCTTGATGCGCGCGGCCGATAACCGGTCCAAGGGATAGCCCAAAGCATCCCCGCAGGCCTGCCCGAAAAGCATACCGCGAAACTTACCGATATCTGCCATGTGATTCCCTCCCCGTGATGCCTTATTTTCGGGCACAATAAAAAACAAGCCGTCCGATCCGTTTCCGAAATTTTTGTTATTTTTCCCTAACGATCGGGCTTTCTTCCGAATTATTCAAGTTTATTATAACATAAAACGATTTGAAAATGTGAAATTCGCAAAAATAAAATTTTGCATAATGAAAAAATTTATGATATTATATCGTGATTATACTTAAAATACCATTTCGGAAGGGAGAAAATCATGGGCTTTTTCAAAGAATTCAAAGAATTCGCATTGCGCGGAAATGTCATGGACATGGCTGTCGGCGTAGTCATCGGCGCCGCTTTCGGAAAAATCGTGAGCTCTTTTGTGGATAATATCATGATGCCGCCGCTCGGTTTCCTCGTGGGCCGCATCGATTTCAGTAATTTATTTATCAATTTGGGCACGGTACCGGTGAAGACGCTCAAGGAAGCGCAGGAGGCGAATGTCCCCGTCATCGCGTACGGCGCATTTTTGGACAGTGTCATTGATTTTCTGATTGTCGCGGCCGCGATTTTCTTCGTCCTGAAACAGATGAATCGGCTTTTCCCGAAGCCTGAGGAAACGCCGGCGCCGGAGCCGCGTCTCTGCCCGTTCTGCCGCGAACCGATCGCCGACGATGCGACGAGATGCCCGCATTGTACGGCGGAAATTCCCGCCGAAAAGGGCGAATAAAATTTTGCAAGATAATCCCGCTCACGCGGGATTTTTTTGTGCCGTCTCGGCGCCCCTGAAAGGGGAGCCGGCGCGAGCGGAGCGAGCGACTGAGGGGTCAGGCTCTATGCAAGAG
>CAVJQK010000139.1:0-4290 GCA_963651795.1 Erysipelotrichaceae bacterium
CAATTAAAATCATTTGGCAGGCCTGCGTGGCCTTTGCCGTTTTATGCCCTTTTGCCTGGCAATTTTTATTGCACGAATATCAAAAAACGAGAATTAAAGTGCTGTTTTCGCCGGAAATCGATCCTTTCGGGTCCGGGTATCACGTCATCCAATCGAAAATTTCCATCGGAAGCGGCGGTTTTATCGGGAAAGGTTTATTTGAAGGGACGCAGAATCAGCTGAACTTTTTGCCGGAAAATCATACGGATTTTATTTTCTCCGTCATCGGGGAAGAAATGGGATTCGTCGGCGCCGTCTTTCTGCTGTTTCTGTATTTCATTCTGCTGTATCGCAGCTTGGTCATTTCCCGCGTGTCCGGCGATACATTCGGGAGTCTCATTTCCTGCGGCATTTTTTCCATGTGGCTGTTCCAGGTGTTCATCAATATCGGAATGACCATCGGTATCATGCCCGTCACGGGGATCCCGCTGCCTTTTATTTCATACGGCGGCAGTGCCTTGGTGGCGAATTTGCTTTGCTGCGGACTTTTGATGAATATCCATTTGCGTAAAAAGCGGCAAATGTTTAACTAAGGGAACCACTGATTTAATCGCAAAATAAGATAACGATTAAATCAGCACTTCCCCGGAGGGAGTTTTCATGAATACGGTTTTTATCGATCCCGTGTGGCTCATGCACATTGAGAAACCGGCGCGCTATATCGGCGGGGAATACAACAGCGTCAAAAAAAATCACGACGACGTCGACGTTCGCGTTGCACTTGCGTTTCCGGATGTATATGAAGTCGCCATGAGTCATTTGGGGCTCAAAATCATTTACAGTGTCATCAATAAAAGAAACGACGCATTGGCCGAGCGCGTCTATGCGCCGTGGGTCGATATGGAAGCTTTGATGAAAGAGAAGAAACTTCCTCTTTTTTCTTTGGAAACGCGCACGCCCGTCCGCGATTTCGACGTCCTGGGATTTACGCTTCCCTATGAAATGTGCTACACGAATGTGCTGAATATGCTGCATTTGGCCGGCATTCCGCTTCGCACGGAGCAGCGCACGGAGGAGGATCCCATTGTCATCGCCGGCGGTCCCTGCGTTTTTAATGCGGAACCCGTCGCCGATTTCTTCGATCTTTTCTTCATCGGAGAAGGCGAAGAGATGATGGAAGAATTCATCGAAGTATTTAAAATGTGGAAACGGGAGGGTCGCCCGGGCGGCCGCGCGGAATTTTTGCGCCGCGCCGCGCATATCCGCGGAATTTACGTACCGTCGCTCTACGAAGTTTCCTATTACGAAAACGGTCGATTCCAAGAGATTCGCGCGAAAACGGAAGATGCCGCGCTTCCGATTCATAAACGCATCATTCAGGATGTGGACCATGTGACGGGGGACGATGCGCCGATTCTGCCGCACATCGAAATCGTGCACGATCGCGCGGTGCTCGAAATGTTTCGCGGATGCAGCCGCGGCTGCCGTTTCTGCCAGGCGGGGATGATTTACCGACCCGTCAGAGAAAAATCGGAGGAAACGCTTCGCGAAATCGCCCGAAAATTAATTAAAAATACCGGATACAATGAAATGTCATTGATGTCGCTCTCTTCGGCCGATTATTCGAAATTGCCGGAGCTCGTCGACGATTTGCTTTCGGATTTCAAAGATGAGCATGTGAGCGTAAGTCTGCCGTCGCTTCGCGTGGACAGCTTTTCCGTCGATATTGCGAAAAAAATTCAGCAGGTGCGGAAAAGCGGGCTGACGCTTGCGCCGGAAGCCGGAACGCAGCGGATGCGGAATGTCATCAATAAAAACGTCACGGAAGACGATATCATGAGCGCGTGTCGGAATGCGTTTGAAAACGGATGGAGCAAAGTCAAACTCTATTTCATGATGGGGCTTCCGACGGAAACGGATGAAGATTTAAAAGGGATTGCCGATTTGGCGATGCGCATCAATGAATTATATCGGACGGTGCGCGGGCGCTACGGATGCAAAATCACGGTGAGTGTTTCCTCTTTCGTCCCGAAACCGTTTACGCCTTTCCAGTGGATGGGGCAATGTGCCGTCCGGGAAATCGAGCGCAAGCAGCAATATTTGAAATCCTGTTTCACGGACAGACACATCAAATATGCGTATCACGATGCAAAGATGGGATATATCGAAGCGATTTTGGCGCGCGGGGACAGGAAACTGGCGGACGTATTGGAAACGGTGTGGAAACACGGAGCGACATTCGACAGCTGGACGGAATTTTTCGATTTCGATCGCTGGACAGATGCGTTTGAATCGTGCGGGATTGATCCCGACGACTACGCCGCCAGGGAGCGCGATGTGTACGAGCCGCTGCCCTGGGATCATATTTCCTGCGGCGTTTCCAAAGAATTCCTTCGGAAAGAAAAACGCCTTTCGGAAGCTGAAAAAACGACGGCCGATTGCCGCGTACACGCATGCAACGGTTGCGCCGTGTGCCCGATTTTGCCGGCCGCCGTTATCGATTATCACAAGGAGAATGTAGGACATGAGAAGACTGTTTTTAGCTATCACGAAAGGTGAGGCGCTCCGTTTTTTGGGGCATTTGGACGTCATCCGCACCTTTGAACGAATCGTGCAGCGTTCCGGTCTCATTGCGACATTTTCCGAAGGTTTCAATCCGCATATGAAAATCGCATTCGATGCGGCGCTGGGTGTGGGGGTCGCGGCAGATCCGCTTTATGCCGAACTTCGTATCGAAAGTGAGGAAACGCCGGCCGAAATTTCAAAGAAACTTTCCGCCGAATGTCCCGAGGGGCTTTCGATTTGCGGCATCATCGAAGCGGAGCCGGATTGGCCGAAGCTGATTAATTTTTTAAATGAAGACAGTTATGAAGTTGAGGGACCGGTTACCGGACCGGTTGATATTGAGGAAATACAAAAACGGCTTGCCGATTTCAATGCGGCGGAAAGTTTTCTTTATGAACGAGTGACGCCGAAAAAAACGCGGACAATGGACGTGAAGCAAATGCTCTCGGGATCGGTCGAAGCGGAAATTCGGGGAGACCGTGCTTTTCTTCGCTTTTCTCTTTGGCGTATCAATACGGGAAGCATTCAGCCGAAAGATTTGTGGAAAATTTTGGCCGACGATTTCGGTATGCCTTGGACGCCGGGGGAATTGGTGTGCAAGCGCATCGGCACCTATCACAGAGAAGGGGAGAAGCGCATTACGCCGTTTGATGCGGATGCGTTTCCGAAAAAGAAAGCGCCCGCCTCGAAAAAGAAAAAATTCGGCGGCAATAAGGAAACGAAATGAAGGAAATTTTATTATGCACGGCGCCGAAAGAGACGCGGCTTGCGGTGACGAAGGACGGTCGGCTTTTTGACTTTGCGTCCGAACAGGAGGGCGCGGAAAGTCTTGTCGGCCGTATTTATAAAGGAACGGTCAAAAATGTCGTGCCGTCCGTGAAAGGGCGATTTCTGGATATCGGAATCGGCCGCAATGCGTTTTTGCGCGACGGCGATTGTTTGGCGTCCGGGAATCGGTTTCCGACGGAGGGTTCTTTTGTTCTCGTACAAATCGTAAAAGATGCGACGGAAACAAAGGGACCGCTCGTCACGATGAAAATTTCGTTTCCGGGACGTTTTTCCGTGCTTTTGACGGAATCGGATTATATCGGCGTGTCGCGGAAAATCAGAGATGATGCGATGCGGCGGCGTCTGCGGGTAGCGGCGAAGGAAATTTTACCGGAAGGCGTGGGGATGATTTTCCGTACGGCATCGGGAAAAGTTTCAATTTCCGCCGTTTCCGAAGAAGTACAAAAATTGGTCGGTATTTGGAAGACGGTGCAAAAGCGCGCCGCCATTCAAAAGCATCCGGGACTCATGTATCGAGACGGGGAGCTTTCCGTGCGTTTCCTGCGCGAATTTGTGACGGAAGATACCGATATGATTCGTGTGAATGATGAAAACACGGCGGAGAAACTGTCTTCGCTTCTGCTCGATGTGGGGAAAGAAAAGCCGCGGGTCGTCTACGAGGCCGGCGATCTTTTTAAAATTCACGGTTTGGAAGAGGATATAGAAACTTTATATGCGCGCGAGGTGCCGCTGCCGTCGGGCGGAAGTCTTGTGATTGAACCGACGGAAGCGCTGACGGCGATCGATGTGAATTCGGGCGGTTTCCAGTCGCCGGGAATTCCGCATGAGGAAGCGGCGTTTTTGGTGAATCTCAAAGCGGCGGAGGAAATTGCACGTCAAATCCGGATGCGCGGCATCGGCGGGATGATTCTCATTGATTTCATCGATATGGAAACAGACGCGCAAAAAGACGCCGTC
>CAVJQK010000140.1:0-4254 GCA_963651795.1 Erysipelotrichaceae bacterium
GCATACTCCCCGTACCGGGGTCGATGTATAAAATCATGCGGAAATTCGCTCCTCATCCGGCAAAATTATTGTTTTTGTCGTTTCAAAAATGTTTCCAAAAACTTGCTTTCGGCCAATATTTCTTCCCGGCTCCACTGCAGAGAATCCGGGCGACCTTCGCGGATTCGTTTCAGAAAATCCACGGTTTCATACCGAAGCCCTTCGCCCTCAAATTTGTAGAAATATTTCCGATTGCGATTGATATCCTCATACCGCACATCGAAAAATTCCGTTTTCCACCAAGGCGCCGGCACATACACATATCCTTCTGTCCCGGAAATGACGAGGCTGCCTTCCGATTTTCCGTTAATCGCCACAATAGCGGACGCCGCGACTTCCGGATAATAGAAATTGATTTTCGTGAAAACGTCCACGCCGTCTTCGTAATACGGCAAAAAATCCACTTTATCGTAGTGCGTGCCCAACAATTTGAAAACGGCGAGAATCGGATAGACTCCCAAAGAAAGGACGCTGCCACCTGCGATGCGCACCTGATTTTTCGCTTCTTCTTTCAAAATTTGCGTGAAATTGGCGTCGACGGAAAGCACTTTCCCGATATGTCCGCTTTTCACTAAAGAAATTAATTTCTCGAATGCGGGGCAATACGCCGTTTTTAAGCCTTCCATCAGGACGAGCCCCTTTTGCTCGGCCAAATCGAAAAGATGTTTTGCCATCTCGTAATCGGCGCAAAACGGATATTCGGTGAGGACGTGTTTCCCCGCCGAAAGCGCTTTTTCGATAAAATGCGGACGACGGGCAAGCGGTAAATTGATATACACGGCGTCACAATTTTCCAAAAGCGATTCCGCCGTTTCATAGAGGGGAAGCTCGGAGAAACAAAACGATTTATAGATTTTTTCGACATCATCGGGCTCCGTATACGCGCCCACGACTTCCGCGCCGCTCACAAAGCGCATTTCATCCATGAAACGATCCAAAATTTTTTCGTTTCCCAAGACGCCCAGCCTGACGGCGCTCCGATTTCGGATATCCGTGCTGGAAATCCCCTGCGTCCGCTCCAAATAAATGACGTCGCAATATTCTTTTAAATAATCAAAATGACCCGTCCAATCGGAGCCCACGGTGAAAATATCGACGTCATATTTTTGAATGTCATCGATTTTTTGCCCGGCGTATTCCTCCACGATGATGAGATCGGCAAATCCCGTTTCCTTCACGTGATCGATGCGAGTCATCAAATCATCCTGCACATTAAATTTCCCGCGCGATTTATCAAAATAATCGCTCGTGACGCCGACGATGAGGAAATCCCCCAGCGCTTTGGCTCGCTCAAGCAATTTGTAATGGCCTTCGTGAAAGAGATCGAAAGTCCCGTACGTTATGACTTTTTTCATACTATTTTCCGCTCACTTTCGCTATCGATTCTTTCATTGCCGCAATCAGCATGGCATTATCGTCCGGCGTCACATCTCCGATATGCGCCACGCGAAGCACCGTTTCCTCCCGTTTTCCGCCCGTCGGATTGACGAAAATATCATAATCCCGTTTCAATACTTCAAATACTTTTTTGGCGATGGGCTCACGGAAAATAAGCGGCGTCACGGCATTTGAAAGCGGAAACGACGGCAGGGAAACGGGCAATTCGACGCTTCGTTTCCGAAAATCTTTCGCCACCGTATCGATACCGGCCAAAAACTTCGAAAGTCCCGTTTCTTCAACCATATGCAACGCACGATTCATTTCGAGCAAAATCCCGACGCACGGCGTAAACGGTGTCTGCCCGCGTTCGAAATTTTTCAGATAATCATTGTAATTAAAATACAAGGAATCAATCCGCCGACCGTAAATTCTCTCTTCCAGCATCCGCGGGCTCAATACGACGACGGAAAGTCCGGGCGCGATACACATGCCTTTTTGCGAGCTCACAATCGTCGCATCGATCCCGTTTCCGGCCATATCATACGCATCAATCAAAAAAGAACTGATGGCGTCCACGATGAAATAACATTGATTTCTTTTGCAAAATTCGGAAAGTAATTTCACATCGTACAATTGTCCGGTCGAAGTTTCGTCGATATTGACCAGAAGCGCCGTAATCCCCTCTCCGTCAAAAGGACGAAGATGCGCCTCGGTCAATGTTTCATCATCCGATAATACGACGGAAACATAGGGCACATGATGAATGCGGCAAATTTCGGCAAACCGATGTCCGAATGTCCCACCTTCGATGACGAGTGCTTTATCTTCGGGCGTCAGGCAATTCATGACGACGGATTCCATCGCCCCCGTGCCGGATGCCGTCAGATAAATACTTTTGGCACCTTCGCCGGCATTCATGAATTTACGGAGCAGCCTATCGGAATCCAGCATCGTTTCGGAAAATTCTTCCGTCCGAAAATAGGGAATCATTAGGCCGCCGACTTCCAAAATCTCTTTGCGCATCTGCGTCGGTCCCACCGTAAATAATCTCATTCTTATGCTCCTCTTCCCTTCCGGAAAATGAAATCATCCATCTATTTTAGGGGTCTTTCGACCCCCGTTTCAAAATGCGTTTTTAATATGATGCACCATCGGCAATTGTCCCGGCGGTTGCAAAATTTCCACAACGTCGAAACGCGCGAAATACGTATCCAATCCCTTTTCGGCAAAATACACCTCGGCGCAGTAGCGGATATGCTGTTGTTTCCTAGGCGTAACGGCTTCGGCGGGGAACCCGTAGCGAAGGCTCCGCCTGGTTTTCACCTCGACGAAAACCGTTTCCTTACCGTCCTGCATGATGAGATCCACTTCTCCGTGACGGCGGCTGTAATTCGCGCAAAGGAAACGCATTCCGCGATCTTCCAGGAATGCCCTGGCGATCTGCTCTCCCGCGTTTCCGAACGTTTTATTCCCCACCGTGCACCTCCTGCCTCACCAATTATTTCGGAAGAAACTGAACGGCGTCTCCGGCGGTTTGGGACCTCTTTTTTCCAACATCAGCCGATACGATTCCGTCACGTCATCCAAAATATCGCCCCATTTTTCGCTTGCATTTTCGTCTGCCGGATCGGGCAATACGGAAAATATTTCGGATTTCAGATACGTTTCCGCCTTTTCGGCCTGCTCGGCCGTATCCGTCCCGATGCACGCGCTTTTTTCGATATCGTGCCGCTCATAATACGGCGCTTTGGAAAAAAGTGCATCCGGATCGGCGGAAAGCCACGTCATGACGGGAATATCCACATCGATACCGACCAAAAGAATTCTGGAAGTTAGCTCATTAAAAGAAATGACGATATCCGGCGTCTCATCGCGCAAAATGCGAAGAAGTGACGCCTTTGCCGCTTTCACCATGCGAAATTCCTGCTCGCGCGCCGCCGCTTTCGAAATCGGTTTGATACAAACTTTGAGCGCTTTCAAAAGCACGCTCGGCCGCACGACCATTTCGCCGGGGACGTAATACAAATTGTAAATTTTGGCATTTTCCGGCCATGGAAACGCGGGCACACCGCCTTTTTTCTCGTCGGCAAAAACGGCCGTGACCTCATACCCCATTTCGCAAAACAGCGCCGCCATGCGCGGAAGCCGTTCGTGAATTCGGTTTCGTTTCCCGGAGAAACGGTGAAAATCCGCCAAGAGTACTTTCATGCCGCAGCCATCCTTCCGAAAAATTCACACATTATTTCAAATGATGACTGCCGCGTTCGGTGATCGGCACACCGGCCTTGCAAAGCGGACATTCTTCCGGCTTGTACGTCGGAACGGTGAGGTGCAACAGCGGAAATACCTTTTCTTTCGGAACGCCGAAATCGGCCGTGCCGCCCGAGCGATCCACGAAAAGCCCGATACCGACGATATCCGCGCCGGCTTTATTCGCGACGTCCACCACTTCTTTAATGGAGCCGCCCGTCGTCACGATATCTTCCACAATGAGAATTTTCTCGCCTTTTTCCAGACGGAAACCGCGGCGAAGCGTCATGACACCGTTTTCTCTTTCGGTGAAAATGGAGCGCACGCCCAAAAGTCCCGCCGTAATTTGCGAGAGGATAATGCCGCCCGTCGCCGGCCCCACGACCGTTTCAATGCCCATATCCTTAAAGTGCGCGGCAAATTCCTCGCACAGCTTTTTCGTATATTCCGGATGCTGGAGCACATTGAATTTCTCGACATAGAGCGGGCTGTGGAGTCCCGATGTCAAAAGAAAATGACCTTCCAGAATGGCTTTCGTTTCACGAAGCAATGTTTCGACTTCTTTTTCATTCATGATGAATCTCC
>CAVJQK010000141.1:0-4239 GCA_963651795.1 Erysipelotrichaceae bacterium
CACTTCACCCGGGAGCGCTTTCCGTCCGGGATTCACGAGGCATTCCCACACATCGTTTCCCTTCGGCGTGAGAAGCAGCATTTCCACGCGCCCGCCCGTTTTTCTGTTTCCGAAAATACGCGCCGGAATGACTTTCGTATTATTGAAAACGAACACATCGCCTTCGCGGATTTCATCCAAAATATGACGAAACGTAAAATGCCCCACCTCGCCCGTTTCCTTATCGAGCGTCATGAGACGGCAGGAATCGCGCGGCTCGGCCGGCGTCTGCGCAATGAGTTCCTTCGGCAAATCATAATTAAAATCGGTCAGTTTCATCTTCAATACACCTTCGTGATTTTAGTGCCCGTGTAATAATGCATCAAAATTTTTTGATAATAATCCTTGGAGCCGCCGTGCTTTTTCGCCATCGCCTGCGCGCCCCATTGCGAAAGCCCCAGCCCGTGCCCGGCGCCGTAACCGGTAAATATGACCTCTTTCCCGGAAATTTTCATATCGAAAAGCGTGGACGGAAGGCCGTAGAGCGCCTGCATTTTATCGCCCGTCGTCTTCACTTCTTTTTTATCGCCCTTCACCGTGAACGTTTTCACGCGTCCCGACACGCCGCGATCCTTCCCGTTTCCTTTCCCGCGCACCAATTTCGAAAGTGAAATGCTTTTCAGATTTCCGATGCCGAGATTTTTTTGAAACGAGGAAACGGAAACCGTCTTCGTCCATGTCTTATCGAGGACGGAATCGCTTTCCTCTTTCACGCCCTTCAAATAGGAAACGGAATTTCCCCACACATTTTCGCAATTTTCCGTATAGCCGCCGCCGTTCGAATGGAAGACGGCATCGATGGGCTTTCCGCCCGACGTGATAATCAATCCCGCCGTATCGCGCACGGCTTTCGTCGTCTGCGACGCTTCGGCCGACGCCCCCTCATACACCTGCGAATACGTATCGTCCGTCACGTCGAAACCGCTCGAGCGATTTCCGTTTTTGTGATACAGGGCATACGTCCGCGCCGCGACCGCCTGCGCGCGAATCGCGTCGATATGCCAGGACGGAGACACTTCGCAGGGCACGACGCCCAGCAGATAATCTTCCAGCGGCAGCGCATTCACAAGCGTCACGCCGCTCTGCCCGGCCGCAATCGCCTTCATATTCCCGCGGTACCGATTCCCCTTCACGGAGAATGCGATCTCACTCCCCGCCGGTTTGAAAACGACGCTTTGGCCGGCTTTCTTACCGTTTACGGAAACGCTTTTCCCGCTTGCGGTGACAGTCAATTTCGTTCCTTTTTTATATGTCTGCCACGCTTTTCCGTCCACTTCCGCCCGGACATCGGCCAGGCACGAAAGGCTCACTTCGGATTGCCCGCGCAAAAGTCCCACATCGATATTCTGCCCGCCCGTCGTGCGTTTGGAAGACGTTTTTTCGGAGGAAACCGATTTCGTTTCCTCTTTGGTCGAAATTTTCTTTTCGGAAACGGTACTCGCGATCGTCGTTTCCTTTTTCGTGCTTTCCGTCGTCCGCGTGCCGCCGGCGGTTTTCGCCTTTTTGGCGGCGGCCTGAGCTGCGCGTTTGGCGCCTACCGTCTGATATTGCGGTTCGGATTTCGTCGAATTTGTCGAAGTTTTCGATTTCGTATTGTTTTGGGAAACCGATTTTTTGACGGTCCTCGACTGCGAAGTCTTATTCGTTGTCGTTTTCGTCTTCGCGGTCGAATTCGTATTGCGCACGATTTTCACGACCGTCGCTTTTTTCTTTTCACCGTCACTCTTGACCGCCGCATCGCAGACGCCGGCCCCGAAAGATACGAGTGCCGCAAAAGTCAATGCGAGAACCAGTTTCCGTTTCATGTTTCCTCCTCAAAGAGAGTATGCTCACCGGCATCCCACGGGATTCCCAAATGTTCGTAAGCAGCCCGCGTCGCCACACGGCCGCGCGGCGTGCGCGACAAAAATCCGAGCTGCATCAAATACGGCTCGTACACATCTTCGATGGTCGTCCTTTCTTCGCTGACGCTGGCCGCAATCGTATCGACACCGACGGGCCCGCCGCCGAATTTATAAATAATCGTTTCCAATACTTCGCGATCGACGGCATCCAGCCCCAGCGCATCCACGTGGAGCGCGGAAAGAGATTCGGCCGCAATCGCATCGGTGATGACGCCCGACCCCATGACCTGCGCAAAATCGCGCACGCGTTTCAAAAGGCGATTCGCAATACGCGGCGTCCCGCGGGAACGTCTTGCGATTTCCGCCGCGCCGCCGTCTTCTATCGTTATGCCCAAAATACCGGCCGCCCGCTTCACGATGAGCGCGAGCTCCTCCGGTTCGTAAAATTGCATCCGGAAAATGATGCCGAAACGATCCCGCAGCGGCGCCGCAAGTGCCCCCGCCCGCGTCGTCGCGCCGACCAAGGTAAAAGGCGGCAGATCCAAGCGATACGAACGCGCGCCCGGGCCTTTCCCCATGACGATATCCAGCGCAAAATCTTCCATCGCCGGATACAGCACTTCCTCCACGCTCCGATTGAGTCGGTGAATTTCATCGATAAAGAGCACATCATGCGCTTCCAAATTCGTCAAAAGCGCCGCCAAATCCCCCGGTCGCTCAATCGCCGGCCCGCTCGTGATGCGGAAATTCACGCCGAGCTCATTCGCGATGATATTCGCCATCGTCGTCTTGCCCAGCCCCGGCGGCCCGTACAAAAGCACATGATCCAGCGCTTCCTTGCGCGACCGCGCCGCCTCGATATAGACCGACAAATTCTTGCGCAAATCACGCTGCCCTATATATTCCTCCAGCATACGGGGGCGAAGCGATTGCTGCCAGGCATCCCGCCCCGTTTCCTCACGCGCCACAATCCGCGTTTCCTTCGTTTCCTCCTCCGACTTCCGATTGCGAAGGCTCTTTATCTGCTCAATCATCCCTGCCTCCCCATGCGACCGATTTCACGAAGCACGGCGCCGATCAGCGGACCCGCCTCCGTATAATCGGGCGCCAATTTCGTCACGATCCCCGTCACCTCTCCCGCCTCGTAGCCGAGCGAGCGCAGCGCCGATACAGCTTCCCCGATAAGACCGCCGCCCGGCGAAACAAAATTGTCACCGCCCGTTTCCGACATATCCGAAGACAGGCTGCCGAGCTTATCCTTCAATTCCAAAATCAAATGCTCCGCCGTCTTCTTCCCGATCCCCGGAAGCTTCGTCAAAGCCGATACATCCTTCATCAAAATCGCCGCGGAAAAAGCCTCCGGCGTCACTGCAGTCAAAATCCCCATCGCCACTTTCGGTCCGATTTTGGAAACGGAAATCAGCTGCACGAAAAGCTCATACGCCTCCTCCGACGTGAAGCCGTAAAGCGTCAGCGCATCCTCACGGACGGCCAAATACGTCCAAAGACGCACATCGTCTCCCACATGCAAATCCGTGCGATCCCGGCCCGAAATAAAAATTCGATACCCGATACCCGCCGTTTCCACAAAACAAAAGTCATCGTAAATCCCCGTGACCCGTCCCCGTACATATCCGATCATATTATCTCCTGAATCTTTCCTCATGCTCCATACGATAAATCGTCGTCAGCCCGATGGCGAGCGCATCCGCCGCATCATCCGGATTGATTTTCTCCGTGATGGAAAGCATCCGCATCGTCATCTCCGTCACCTGACGCTTCTCCGCGCGCCCGTACCCCACCACCTGCTGCTTCACCTGCAGCGGCGTGCAATCGAAAACCGGCACATGCGCATGGAAACCGGCCAGCAAAATCACGCCCCGCGCCTGCGCCACCGCAATCGCCGTCGTGATATTTCGATTAAAATACAGCGTCTCCACACCCATCACATCCGGCCGATACGCTTCGATTAATTCGGAAACCCCCTGATGCACAATCGAAAGACGCTCAATATCCGGCATATCCGGAAACGTCTCAATGACACCGTAATCGACCGCCTCCAGCCGATTTCCGATTTTATCCACAATCCCGAATCCGCAACGTCCCGTCCCCGGATCGATTCCCAAAGCACGCATCCCACTCAATCTCCTATTACCATATTCTTCTTATTATAACATAGTGAAAAACAGTCAAAAAATTTTCGGTCCGTCATACATAAAAACTATACCGGAAACAAAACATTCTTCCCTTTTTGTGTCATAAATTTGACTGCAAAACTTTCAATCATCATTTCCTTTTATGTCGCAAAATCAATAAAGCATGAAAATGACGCATAAATGCCCGTTTCCTCTTTTTT
>CAVJQK010000142.1:0-4236 GCA_963651795.1 Erysipelotrichaceae bacterium
CGCATATCGGGCAGATGAACGTGCCGCAGAATATGTGGATTGCGCAGGGCGAACAGCTGTCAATCGGGTACGGGGAAACGAAATCGCCGGATTTGTATTTGGCGCGAAAAGGAATCCCCGACGCGAATTTCTATACGATTACGTGGGAAACCGATTCGGATTTTTCGTACGGCCGCGCGATTTCGGGCGTCCTCGGTGCGCAATATTTGCAGCGGGCGGGCGTTTCCGGATATCGGGATCTGTCTTTGGACGGACAGCTCGATTTGATTGCGGAGACGCTGAATCGGGAGATTATTCGCGATGGTGCCGTTTTCGACGGGGATGTGCCGCTTCGGAAAATTTCCGATAAAAAACATCCACGCTATGAGGGCTCTTTTACTTTGACGAGGAAGGAAGAGGGCATCGTCTATCGCACGGCGTATTATGTGACGGTGCAGAAGGACGATATTCGTATTTCCGTCGGCATTTTCGCTTCGGATGCGGATAATCCGGAGTTCACCAAAGCGCTGGCGGATATGATGAAGAAACGGAAGTTTCCTTCGGGGATGATGTTTTTGAAAAAAGCGGAATAAAAATTTTCCGCTGTGAATGAAAAATACACAAAAAAAAGACTGTGAATCATGTATGAGCGTGGTTCACAGTCTTTTAGTTTCTGAAAAATATTATCGAATATTACTGAAGTGCTTCGACGGCTTCTTTGGCACGTTCCGCATAAATCAGACGAATCTGTTCGTTTTCGCCCAGACCGTGGATGTACGTGGAAACTTTCATACCTTCTTTTTCGAGGATGCTCTTATGAGAATCTTCTTCGGCGCCGGCCATATCGTTATTCGCATGGTCGCCGGCTACCATCATGATCGGCATGAGGGTGACGTGTTTAATGCCTTTTTCTTTCAGCTTCGGAATGACATCTTCCAGATTCGGACGGCCTTCCACGGAGTATACATACACCTGATTCATGCCGAGAGCTTCGAGACGATTCTGGATGACGGAATAATAAGCATTGCCCGGATGCGGCGTGCCGTGTGCGAGTAGAAGCGTCGCTTCATCGGCTTTCATTTTCGGAATTTGAGATTGAATGGCCTGAATGAATTCCACGACCTGATCCGGTTCACCTTCGGTGCCCTGGAAATACATGAGCGGCGTCGCCAGCGAAAGTTTTTTGAAATAGCCGGCATACTGCTTCGTGACGATGGAGTTGTAATCGTATTCCATGCCCGGAATGATATTGAGGGCGACGACGGCGACACGCGTATATCCTTCGGCGCGGAGTTTTTCGAAAGCTTCTTCCGGCGTGAGTTTCTTTACGCCTTCATTGGCGGCTACGCGGTCGATGATGATGTGAGAGGTGTACGCTTCGAAGACGGGAATATTCGGGAAGGTTTTCTGAATTTCTTTTTCCACGGCTTCAATGGTTTTTTCGCGCGTATCTTTAAACGTGGTGCCGAATGTCATGACGAGAATGGCGTCTTTATTTTCTTTTTCGGCCAGTGCGGGATTGCCGCCTTTCCATACGCCGACGGACGTCGCTTCCAAAAGGGCGGGCGTCGCGTCTTTGACTTCATCGGAAAGAGCGTAGGCACCGGCCGTCATGCCGATGCAGGATGCCGCACACAATGCCGCCAAAGAGGCGGAGAGAAGGGTTTTCATGCTTTTTTTCATACGTATCACTCCTTGTGTGACTGTCTGCTCCACAGTTTTCCCTGTAGCGGTGGAGCCGAAACATGGTTTCATGGGGAAATCCCCATATGTGTATCTTAAATCTAAATGGAGACTGAGTCAAGAAATAATTAAAAGAAATATAGGAAACGCTTTTGGGTGAATTTGTTTTGTTTCAAAAGATGCTGAATGAATTTTCGCAAAAAATCCAATCCTTTATTTTATTATATGTGGTACAATAAAAAGACTGTATAAAGAATTTTTGTTTTACGATATGGGAAACGAATTATGAAAGTATTGTCCGGAAGCAAAAGCCGTGTCGGGATTGATTTGGGCTCGTCGCAGATTCGGATTTTTTCCGCGGGACATGTGGTGTTGCAGGAAAACAGTGTGGTCGCCGTCGATAAGACGGACGGATCGATTGCGGGTTTCGGCAGCGCGGCTTTGGTGTGCTATCACTCCGATGCGCTTCGGTATCGGTTGGAATGGCCGGTCGTGGACGGCGTGATTACGGATTATTACATCATCAAGGATATGCTGCATTATTTTTTGGAAAAGGCGTTTCATCGCGCCGTTTCCAGTCCTCTTGTCGTGCTTTCGCGTCCGTCGTCCGTGAGCAGCGTGGTGCGTCATGCGCTGGCGGAAGCGGTGCAACATGCCGGCGCGCAGCATGCGTATCTCATCACATCGGCGGCGGCGGCGGCTTTGGGCGCCGGGCGGAAACTTTCTCCGGATGATGTGGTACTTTCCGTCGTCATGGGTCGTGACGTGACGGATGTGGGACTTTTCGCCTGCGGCGGTGCGGTCGCCGAGGGGTCGATACCTTTCGGCGGGCACAGTATCGACGAAGGGATTCGGCTTTACATGATGGATCGGTATCGGCTCATCGTCGGGACGCAGGAAGCGGAAGCGATGAAAATGAATATGGCGATGCCTCACGGGACGGAAGGGTATGCGGCTCTCACGGTGCGCGGGCGCCGTGCGACGGACGGTGTGGAATATGTCGTGCAAATGTCGTCCGAAGAAATTTTCATCATGATTCATGAATTGCTTTCGCCGGCGGTTCGCCTTTTGAAACGGATTATTCGTCGGGCGCATCCGCAAATGGCGGACGATATTTTGAAAAACGGAATTTTATTTTCCGGCGGTATGGCCAATTTGGCCGGTTTATCGGATTGGCTGGCGGCGGAAGTCGGAATTGAAGTGCATGTCCCGGAAGATCCCGATTTGGCGGTGGCGGCCGGTTGTGCCATAGCGGCCGAGCGGGATAAGAAATATCCCGATATTTTGTCGGGGGCTTGGGAAGAAAGATAATCATCGAACGATATTTTCGATGGACGGATACGGAGGTCAGTTTTGTTCTTTTTCGGTACGCGTAAGATTCTGTATGCCATAGTGATTTTCATTTTCATGGGACTTTGCGGATGGCTTTGGCGGCATCGTGAGGCCGTGCCTTTTGCGTCCCCGGTTTCCACGGCGACGGCGCCTTTCACGTACACCGTGTCTCGCGGCGCCTTGGCCCTGCGGACCGGAATCGCTCTCATCGATCAATATTTGGATCAGTGGGAAGAATTGGAAACTTTGCGCCGCGAAAACGGAGCGTATCGTGCCGAGCAGGCGGCGTATGCCGAAATTTTGGCCGAAAATGCGAGACTTCGCGAACTCGCCGGTTTCCGCCAAGGATATAAACGCTTTTCCGTACTGGGTGCGCATGTGATGCAGCGCGATACCGGTGCGTGGACGGATACGGCAGTCGTCGACCGCGGGGAAGAAAGCGGCATTACGAAATACATGCCCGTCATCGTGCCGGAAGGTCTCGTGGGATTTGTGAGCGAAGTGTATGCCGATTCGTCCCGCGTGCAGCTGATTACCGATCCGCGCACATCCGTCAGCGCATTGGTGCAGCGTCCGAAATCGCGCATTGTTTCCCTTTTGAAAGGAAACGGGAGCCGCGCGGATACTTTGACATTTACGGGACTTGCCCGCGATGCGGATATTTTAAAAGGCGACGTGATTATTACGTCCGGTTACGGCGGCGTGTACCCGCACGGACTTTTAATCGGGACCATTACTTCCGTCGACGATACCAAGGGGGAGGCCATTCGCAATGCGGATGTGACGCCGGCCGCCGATTTACGGTCTTTGGAAGAAGTTTTCATCATCACGAATTACATTGAGAGAAGTGCGGCGCCTCAAATCGAGCCGAGCATTCCGCTGAAAGAGCCGCCGATGAATCCGAATGTCGGGCAGGCGGAGGTACACTGATGTCGAGACTTTCCTTTGCGGTCATTTCGGCGCTCTTCTTCCTGCTGCAAGGTTCGTTTTTTCCTTTTATTTCGGGAGGGACGGCCGAGCCCGATCTTTGGCTTGTGGCGTCCGTGATTTCCCTCATCGTCTACGATAAAAGGACGGCGCTTCTTTTTGCCGCATTGGGCGGAGTGCTGACGGATATCGTCATCGGAAACTTTTTCGGATTGCATCTCTTTCCGTATCTGGTGACGACCCTCGTGACGGCCGCTTTTATTCGCGCCAAATATCATCGCCTTATTCCGAAAAGAAGACGCATTACTCATCGAA
>CAVJQK010000143.1:0-4219 GCA_963651795.1 Erysipelotrichaceae bacterium
CTTGAAGATCTTTGTGAAATGGTATACGAATACGACGACACCGCATGGACAACCTGCGCCGCACAGCATCCGCCGCAAAGCAAAGCCAATACCGCCGCCGCGCGTAAACTTTTTCGAGTTCCGTATGAAGTAATCGTTTTCATTTTCCGTCGCCGTCCTTTCCCGTTTCCAAGCCCGTCGATTTCGGAGTAATTGTTTCTATTTTTATTATTGTAGCATAATTTTCCGGTATGCGCCGAGAATTTACGAAAATAAAAAAGAGGCGAAAAAAATTTTTTCATCTCTTGACAGGGAAGACAATTTTCGGTACACTGTTAATAGGAACGATTCCTAATAATTGTGTTTCAAAAAAGAGGAAAATCATCATGGAAACAAAAACCAAGTATGCAGGTACGCAAACCGAAAAAAATCTTTGGGCGGCTTTTGCCGGTGAATCGCAGGCGAGAAACAAATATACGTATTTCGCATCGGTCGCCAAAAAGCAGGGATTTGAGCAGATTGCCGCGCTGTTTCTGAAAACGGCCGACAATGAAAAGGAACATGCGAAACTTTGGTTCAAAGAATTGGACGGTATCGGTGATACGGCGCAGAATTTGGCGGCGGCGGCCGACGGCGAAAATTTCGAATGGACGGATATGTACGAAGAATTTGCCAAGACGGCGCAGGAAGAAGGTTTCCCGGAATTGGCGATACGTTTCCGCATGGTGGGCGCGGTCGAAAAACATCATGAGGAACGCTATCGCGCGCTGCTTCACAATGTGGAAACGGCAGCCGTTTTCGCGAAGAGCGAAATCAAAATTTGGGAATGCCGCAATTGCGGGCACATCGTGGTAGGCGAAAAGGCGCCGGCCGTCTGCCCCGTTTGCAATCATCCGCAGAGCTATTTCGAAGTTTGTGCGGAAAATTATTGAGATATAAATAATGCCCGCCTTGTTTCACTCGAGGCGGGTTTTTGTTCGGAGAATATTCGATGATTGTGCGAAGAGATACGAAGCAGCGGAAATTGGTGCTGGGGGCGGTGCGGGCGAGATGCGATCACCCGACGGCGGAGCAAATTTTTGAAGATGTCCACGCGGCGGATGCGAGAATCAGCCACGGGACGGTCTATCGGAATTTGAATTGCCTCGCGGAGGAAGGGCTCGTCTATCACGTGCGTGTGCCCGGCGCCGATCGCTACGATCTTCGCCCGGATTCGCACTATCACATGTTTTGTGTGAAATGCAAAAAAGTCATCGACGCGCCGTATCCGTATGAGGAAACGCTCGATGAAGAAACGGCCCGCCTCTCCGGTTTCCGAATTCTCCGCCACCGCTTAATCTTCGAAGGCATCTGTCCGGAATGCCGTGCAAAAGAATGCGAGGAAGCGGAATAAATTCACGATAAGTCGAATAGGGCGAGCAGACGCCGAAAGGTATCCTGGCCGTCGAGGCAGGTGTCCGTGAGATAGCCGGGCTCCGTTTCCCATTCGGCGAGACCGCGATAATAATACAGTTTCTTCGTATCTTCGATGATAAACGGGATGATATCCCGGCGCAAACATTCTTTGAGTGCGATCAGCCGGCCGACGCGGCCGTTTCCGTCCTGAAACGGATGGATGCGCTCAAATTCATAATGAAATCGAATAATATCTTCGACGGAAACGTCGGGGAGAGCTTCGTAAGCCGAAAGAAGGGCCGACATTTTTGCGGGCACGTCTTTCGGCTTTGTCGTTTCGCGGCCGCCCACGACATTGGCGCGTTTTTTATATTCGCCGACGGCAAACCACGGAAGCGAGGCGTCGTGCGTACTCTGTTTCAAAATTTTGTGCAATTCTTTGATGAAACTTTCCGAGAGCGGCTCTTCCGCGCGATCGATCACGACATCTATCGCGCGGAAATGATTGACCGTTTCGATGATATCGTCGACCGGAATGCCCTCGCCGATATCGACGGTATTTGTTTCAAAAATCAATCGCGTCTGCTCCGCGCTGAGCCGGCTGCCTTCGATGTGATTGGAGTTGTACGTCATGCGCACTTGCAACTCATGATAGAGCCCGCCCGGCATGCGGATACTTTTTTCCTCGCGAAGCGTTTGCAAAATGATGCCACATGAATCCATCTTCGTTTCCCTCCTCTGCTCTACGTATTGTACAGATTTTCGGAAGGTAAGTAAAGGGAATAGGGAGAGGGGAATGTGGGAGCGTAAAAATTGACGGCGGATGGGTCATTTGTTTTTTTATGATAAAATAATGAGAAAGGAGAGTTTTCTCGGAGGTGATGATGATGGGGTGGAAGAAACGGGCCGCGGCGGCGGCTTTGACGGTTTCGTGTCTGTGCCCGGCGGCTGCGGCGGCTTCGGGGGCGGAGCAGCTTTTGTACGGCGCGGCGGCGATGCTGTATGTTTCCAAATATTATTCGGCGCTGGACAATGAGGCGCAGGATCAATTTTATGAAGATTTTGCCAAGGAAACGGGCGTGTGCGAGGATCCGGAGATCAATGCGCGCGTGCGGGGAATTTACGAAAAATTGAAAAATTCCGGAGAAATTAAGCGGGAATACAAAGTGTATGTGGCGCCTTCGGAGGAAATTAACGCTTTCATGTCGCTGGGCGGCGTGATGGGCGTGAATAAGGGGACGGCGGATGCGCTGGATGATGATGAGTTGGCGTACGTAATGGCACATGAGCTGGCGCACGGGGAGAAGCGGCATTCTCTTTCGGGAGTGAAGAAGCAGGTGGGTCTCGCGACGGCGCTCAATGTGTATCTGTCTTCGAATCCGACGATTGCGTCCGAGCTTCTGGCGAATGTGGCGGGAAATTATGTTTCCAAAGCCGTTTTTACGAAGGATCAGGAAAAAGAGGCCGATGATCTCGGTTTCAAATATTTGACGGCGGCGGGTTTCAATCCGGGCGGTGCGGCGGCTTCGATGCAGGTGCTGTATGAGCGTTACGGGGATAATGCGCCTTCGGGAATTCAATCGCTCATTCAGCCGAGCGATCATCCGGGGACTTCGGAGCGTGTGAAGAAGAATACGAAACGGATGTATGAGTATTCGGATAAGCATGTGAATGTGAAGGACGGAAATATTGAAATCAACGGCGAGCCGGTCATCACGCCGCAGGCGATGGGAAATCTCAGCGCCCGGGTGCGGAGTTTCCTCGCGGCGGGGAAATTGGCGGCTCTGTATCATGACGGGAAGGCGAATGTCGCGGTGCTGGACGGGAGTGTCATCCGCGTGGCCGGCGTCGGGATTTATACGGTGTCCGGTGAGGAAAACGGGAAGGATATCGTACAAAAGATGAATGAGGCGATGAAAAAAGAGTCTTGACGGGCGGCGGTTCCCCATGGTATACTACAGCACGTAATCACATGGGGTTATAGCTCAGCTGGTTAGAGCGCTTCGTTGACATCGAAGAGGTCTTGTGTTCGAATCACAATAGTCCCACCAAAAGTCCGGTGCATTTGCATCGGATTTTTTTCATACGATTCCGGAGGTTTTCCTATGGACGGGTTGGCGCTTTTTCTGTGCATGACGGCGGGCGTCGGATGGGCTTCGAGCGGGATGGCCGCGCAGCATTTTTTCACGCAATGCGAGCTTTCCGCCATGGATCTCACGGTGTTCCGTATGACGACGACGTCGCTTCTCATGTTGGCGCTCACGGTGTACCGCGGGCGGTTTCGTAAAAATATGGCGGTCATGAAAAAGGAGCCGCGTCTGTGGGCGGAGCTTCTTTTCTACGGTGTCGTCGCGCTGATGGCGATGCAATATACGTATTTTCAGGCGATTGATTTGGGAAACGCGGCGGTCGTGACGGTGCTGCAATACACGTGCCCGGCGATGGTGATTTGCTGGCTGGCTCTGAGCAATCGGAAATGGCCGGATAAGGGATCCGTCATCGCTGTTATTCTCGCGATTACGGGGACATTTTTCCTTGCGACGGGCGGGCATGTCGATAAACTTTCCATGACGGCGGAATGTTTCTATTACACGATGGCGTCGGCCGTTTTTTATGCGGTCGCGGCGGTGTATCCGAAGCATTTGCAGCGGAAAATGGATAATTCGTTTCTTCTTTTCTGGGGGATGCTCATCGGCGGGATTTCGGCTTCGTTTTTGACGGACGATTTCAATTATTTCAATTTCTTTCATTGGAATCTCGCTTTTGATTTATTCGTGATTATTTTTTGCGGGACGGCGGTCGCTTTCGTTTGCTCCAATGCGGGGCTGGCGCGTCTTTCGGCGGA
>CAVJQK010000144.1:0-4172 GCA_963651795.1 Erysipelotrichaceae bacterium
CTGCACTTTGCACTCTGCACTCTGCACTTTGCACTTTGCACTTTGCACTCTGCACTTTGCACTTTATTCCAGCAATTCCGCCCGAATGATAATGATAATTTCCGATTCTTCCGTCGACTTCGATTTGCTTTGGAAAAGTTTCCCCAGGAGGGGAATGTCGCCTAAAATCGGGACTTTGCGGAATGTTTCCGTCGTTTCCTTATCAATGAGCCCGCCGATGACGATTTCGTCGCCGCTCTTGAGGCGCACCATCGTGTCCGCCTGGCGCGTGATAATGCGGTAGGCATGCATTTCCGGGACGAGATAAGGTGTGGAAACTTCCGCCCGAATCGTCGCCGTGATTTCGTCATTTTCGCTGATGAGCGGCGTGTACGTGAGCTTAATGCCCGCATCTTTATACTCCGTCGCCGTCGTGCGCGTGCCGTTTTCCACATGTTCCACAATGACCGGGATGCGGCTGCCGATTAAAATTTCCGCCTTGCGCCCGTTCATCGTGACGACATTCGGTTTCGCCAAAATTTTCGCTTTCCCGTTCGTCACGAGCGCATTTAATTTCGCTTGGAAGAAAAAGGTGTACGGATGCCCCGTGACGCTTCTTCCGAACGAAATGCCCGCGTAGCCCGAAGGCGCCGTCACTTTCCAATCCGTATAGGAAATATTTCTGATTTTCGGATCCCCGTCATCATCGTATTTGATATTTCCCGCCTCATCCGTCACGATGCGCTGCTCGCTCCACGATTCACGCTCATAATCCGCGCTCCCCGTGAGACTTTGGAAATCCCAATCGATGCCGAGCGATTTCGAATCGCTCCGATTGACCGCGACGACTTCGGCCTCCACTTTCACCTGCTTCTCCGGCCGATCCACCGCCGCCGCCATGCGCCGCGCTTCCGCGAGCACCGCCGGCGGCCCCGCGACCAAGAGCGTATTCGATCCCGTTTCCGAAGAAACTTTCAGTTTATCCGACAATTTATGCAAACGCTCCGCAAGCTCCGGCGCATTCGCATACGAAAGGCGAATCGTCTCGAAACGCTGCGCTTTGGAATTTTCCGCATTGTCGTACACGATGAGCGTACGATTTTCCTCGCGCGACGTGAGACCGCCCGCCAAAATCACCGTGCGAATCGCTTCCTCCGGCGTGACGTGATCCAAATCCGCCGTGACGTTTCCGCCCAATTCCCCGGCGAAAACGATATTTTTCCCCGCCATATCCGCGAGCGACAGCAGCACCTCGCGCACCGGCGCATTTTTGAGATGCAGATTCACCGTTTCCGCGGACACGGAAAAAGCAAGACAGAACAAACCGATTCCCAAGCAAAAAATCGATCGTCCCATCTTGCTTCTTTTCATAACGTGAGCGAATGCACGCCGGAAGGCCCGGCCAGCACCACATGCGTTTCTCCGATTTCCGTGACCGTCCATCCTGCGATTCCCTCCCCTTCACGCAGCGTCTGCGCGCTGCCCGACGTCTGTAAAATGCACCGTCTGTCCTCACCCGCCGTCACGATGCCCGCGAGACTCGGCAAGGAGGAAACGGCCGCGCCCGAAATGCCTGTCTGCGGCACCGGCGCAATTTGTCCCGAAGCGCGAAACGGATCCGTGAGCGGCCGATTGCGCTTATGCCGCCCCGTCGCGTATTGGCGGACGGATTCCTCGGCCGGCAGCACCGGCAGCGCATCCGATTCGTTTTCGGAAACCGATTTCGTTTTTTCTTTTGAAACGGATTCCTTTTTTTCTTCGGAAACGAATTTCGTCGTCCCCGTTTTTTCCGGGACCGTTTCCGGGACCGTTTCCGCGGCCGTCCCGCCGCCCCAAGCGCCCCACACCGAAAGCAGGGCCACGGCGATGAAACCGAGCACAAGAAGAATCCCCTTCTTCCTCTCTATCATCGTCGATCACCCCCTTCAAATCGGGCATGCGGCATGCGGTATGCGGCATGCGCTGCAGGTGTGCCCTTCGGGCACGAATCATGTTTTAAAGATATGAGATATGAGGGAAGGATGCGCTGCGCGCATATCTTGTAATCGCTCGCTGCGCTCGCTCGCCGGCTTCGCCGGCATAAAACAGGATCATCGGCGAAGCCGACATCTTGCACTCATATCTCATATCTCATCACTCATATCTTTTCTCTGCACTTTGCGCTTTGCACTTTGCACTATGCACTATTTCTTCTTCAATTCCCCATGCAAAAAGGTCTTATATTTTTCCACGCCCGGTTGGTCGTAGGCATTCACGTGAGCGAAGGCGCCTTCGTAGGCGATGGCAAGTTCGAAGAAATAGAAGAACGCGCCGAGATGATATTCGTCGACCGTTTCCGTTTCCAAAATCACGCTCATACGCTTATCGCAGGCGAGCGCCTCCGCATTTGCGTAAAGCGCCGCGTGATGAATGACGCTCATCGGGACGCGAATTTGCTTTCCGTCCTCCGTGATTTCCGTTTCCGTATCAAAGGTCGGATGCAGGACGGAAATGAATTGCAAAAGTTTATCCCGCTTCCCTTCCTGATGTTCCTGCGTGACGGAATGCATGTCCGTTGTCCCGATGGCACAGACCGGCGTGCGCCCGTAATGCACGACATTCCCGTCCCAATCGTTCTTTTTCCCGAGCGATTCGCCCAAAAGCTGCGCGTACCATTGCGCGAAAGTGCGGAGCCGCTCGCCGTACGGCATCGTGATTTCCGTCGCAATGCCGTGACGCATCGTCGCCAGATATTTTAAAAGCGCCAGGAAAAACGCCGGATTTTCTCTCGGATTTTCACTTTTGCACGACGCTTCCGCCGCGCGCGCCCCGGCGAAAATTTTCTCCGTATCGAGCCCGATCGCCGTCGCAAAAATCATGCCTACCTGCGAAAGGACGCTGAAACGCCCGCCGATACCTTCCGGCACGTAAAAATGCAGCCAATCGTTTTCGTGGCACATCCCGTGAAGAATATTGTGCCCCCGATCCGTCACCGCGGCATAGCGTGTTTCATCCGCGATATGCGGAAGTTCTCTCAGCAAAACGGAGAGCGCCGCCGCCGGCTCAATCGTCGTCCCGGATTTGGAAACGGAAATGACGAGGACGCGATACGGCGCCCCTTTCTTTGCCGCTTCCGCTTTGAGCGAAGAAAGCAAAAATCCCATCGCTTCGGGATCGGCCGTATATCCGGCAAAATAAACGGAAAGGCGATGCGTTTTACCGATTTCTCCCGCAAAGCACGCATCGCAAAGGACGCGGTTTCCCAAATAAGAACCGCCGATACCGACGGAAATGACGGCATCGACCGTTTCCGCATATGCGCGAAGCTCCGTCAGACGTTCCTTTTCGGAAACCGTCCACAATTCATCGTCTTCAAATAAAGAAAGAAGGCGCGGGAAACGGACGGTTTCACCCGCGGGCGCTTTCCCCGTTTCCCGTATGGTTTTCAAAATTTCGGCCGCTTCCCGTATTTCGGGCTCGGCTTCTTCTATTTCTTTGTCGGTCACCGCCCACGCCGGTCCGTACAGATGCGAGACGTCCAGTGTGAGCCCTTCCGCAATCGTAAAACGCAAATTATCCGCTCCTCACTCAGAAGGAAAAATCCTTCGGCTGAATCATGACACGCCATTCTTTATCGATGGAGCGATATTGCACCCAGGCGGTAAAAGAATGTAAATCTCTGTAATACGTGTAATCGCGATGTTTCAATCGTCCGTTCACCGTATCGATGGAATAGCTGACGGAGAACGCATCCAGGCGCGTCAATTGTACGCGGGTGCCCAAGGAAACGGGTTTCGTCATGTCGTAGGTATCGAAGCTGTACGGCGTACGGCCGACCTGGTTATTGTTTCTGTAATACGCCCAGGCGCTCCAAATACCGTATTGGCCGGAAAGTCCGAGATAGTAGTACGAATTTTTGCGGATAAGATCCCGATATCCGTAGTAATCGCGGATGTGCCCGATGCCGAAATTGAAGGAGAGATGCGGTCCCAGCCTGATGGGATCGTGCCGCAAATAGACTTCCCAGCTTTTATAGCTGCCGGCCGGTCCTTTCGTCTGTTCCCAATAGCCGAGCTCGCCGCCGAATCCCGTATAGAAATGCGTTTTCGGAATGTAGTAACGGCGGGAATCGAAAGTGAGGGACGGACGTTTTTTGAGCCAAATGTGATCGTCATTATTCGTCGATTCGACTTTCGCATACCGCAGACGGAATG
>CAVJQK010000145.1:0-4156 GCA_963651795.1 Erysipelotrichaceae bacterium
ACTATAGATACTACACATTAGGCTGGCACCTCGGTAAATCCCAATACTTGCCATCCTTGTAAGTATGTTATAATCAAATTGTGAATAGACGGACGCAAGGTTCGAACCGACAAAGACAAAGTTTCTCGCCGATTGGTTATATTTATCGATCGAACAATCGAAAGGCAGAAGCGGAGTCTGTCGGAGGAGCTCCCCTGCGTTCGGCGTTCGCCGGATATCGCGACGAAACGGTCGTTCTTTTCGAAGCGATATCGGAACGACAACATCAAACTTACCAAAACGGAGTCACTTTCCTGCCGAGGACACAAAAGGCAGATGCCGCTTATCGAAACGTCGTGGATTTCTTCTTACCTTAGGCCGAGGCAGTCCTTCGGGGTTGCCCCCTTTGCTAAAAGTTACCCGCCACTGCCGAAGGCACCGACGCCTACCGAAGCGGGAAAGCGACCATCCGTATGTTTCATACATTCACGAGCTTTGCTTAAAGTTTAAAGGCTCATTCAGGCACCCGAGCGGCACTTGCAAAACCGCTGTGAGGTATCACCTTAGGGAAAGTGCCCCCTTTCGCCGGAATCCGGACGAAAAAACGCACAATATCAATAGACAATCTGTATTCCCGGACCGATATGGTCGGGAGAAAGGAGACATATATTATGAGTAAGAAATTGGTGTTGGAATTCAACACGCAAGGAAATCGTACTCTCCAGATTTCATTGGAAAATCCGCAGGAAAATCTGACTGCGGAAACCATTCAGAGCTATGCGGAAAATATTATTCCCGTTCTGCAGACATCCGGCGGACTTTCCGTCCTCTCTCTCAAATCTGCGGAATATACGACTACTACGGTCGAGAAAGTGGTATGAGGTAACAAATAATGAGCGCAACATTGAATCTCATCAAAAAAAGCCTCCAGATTTCTCTGGAAACCACTGAAGGAAAGACGACGAGAATGTCCTTCAGCAAAATCAATCTCGCGGCAACCGCCGATCAGCTTCTCACGGCAGCAAATGCCCTCGGCGCACTCCAGACTCTCACGGTCAAAGAGTACCGCGTCGTAGACACCAGCACCCTTTCCGAATAAGGAAACGGTAAGCAAAAATCCGGCCGTCACGTATTGACGCCCGGCAAAAAAATATCCCGCCCAATCGGGCGGGATATTTTTTTATATAACAATGGTGCGGCCGTCAAACTGCACCACGCTATATCAAATTTCGTTTCCTATTACGGCAAACCGTCGGAGAGAAGATGTGCGTAGTGTTCCTGCAGGGTCTTCGTGACTTTTCCGATTTCGCCGTCGGCGATTTTTTGTCCGTCAATGGAAAGGACGGGGACGATGCCGGCTTCGGAATTCGTGAGGAAGACTTCTTCCGCGGCGAGGAGCCGTTCTTTCGTAATGAGCTGATGCGGCTGATCCGGCTCGATGACGGTGACGCCGGAGGACGGTGCGACGCGGGTGAAGACGAGCTGACGCGTGATGCCTTTGAGCATACGGGAGTCGGCTTTCGTCGTCCAGATGACGCCGTCTTTGACCATGAAAAGGTTGGAACGGGTCGCTTCGGTCGCTTCTCCGTTTTTCAGGTAAATGGCATCGTATGCGCCTTTTTTCTGCGCTTTGGCACGCGCCATGATATTCGGCAGCATATTGAGGCTCAGAATATCGCAATGCGCCCAGCGATCGTCTTCGCAGGTGATACAGGAAACGCCCTGCTGTACTTTTTCAATGGCCGCCATATCGAGCGAACGTGCATAGACCAAGGTATTCGGTTTCATCGCCATACGACCGGGAATGCCGAATTCCTGAGAACCGGCGCCGCGCGTGACGACCAGCATGAGATACCCTTCCTCGATTTTGTTTTCTTCCGCAATGATTTCATGAATTTCCGTAAATTCGTCCGGCGCAATGACGGCGCGAATTTCCAGAAGACGCATGGAACGATACAGACGATCCACGTGATAGGAAAGCGCAAAAGGACGACCGTTATGGACGCGAATCCATTCATAGCACCCGTCCCCGAAGTGGAATGCGCGATCATCGGCATTCATCACATGGGCAAAGTCGTAATAATACTGATGATTGTAGAAAATCGTGCTGGTTTCTGCCATCTCATTCTCCCCTTTCTTTTCTTATTGTTCTTGTAAAACTTTGATCTTTTCGATGAATGCCGGCAGGAATTCTTTCAAATCCGCCACGACGGCATAATCGGCGATTTCCATAATCGGTGCGTTTTTATCGCGATTGACGGCAATCATGATATCCGTCTTAATCGCGCAGACATGCTGCATGGCACCGGAAATACCCAGGGCGATATAAATATGCGGCTGCACGGCTTTCCCCGTCTGCCCGACCTGACGGCTGTGCGGTTCCCAACCGAGCTCGACGACGGGACGCGTCGCTCCGACGGCTGCGCCCAGCATATCCGCGAGCTCGCGCACCAGTTTCCATTCTTCTTCCGTGCGAATTCCGCGGCCGCCGGCCACGATAATCTTCGCATCTTCCACCGGATTGTCTTCCTTCGGCGCGCGAATGATTTCTTTCAAAATCGTGCCGAAATCGGCGGTTTCCAAGGAAACGGGCACTTCGACGATCTCACCTTTGCGGGACAAATCCGGCTCGGGGCAAATGAAAGTGCCCGGACGAATCGTGCCCATCTGCGGGCGATACAGCGGGCTCATGATATCCGCCATAATATTTCCGCCCATCGCCGGACGCGACCATACGACGAGGCCCGTCTTTTCATCGACGGAAAGCTCCGTCACATCGGCCGTCACGCCGCAAACCAAAGCGGACGCGATACGGGGCGCCAAATCACGACCGTAGGCATCGGCCGCAAACAGTACGGCGGACGGTTTCTTTTCTTTGAGGAAACTTCCCAGCGCTTTTTCGTACGCCATGCCGTCATAATGCGAAAGCAGCGGATTTTCGAGTACATACACCGTATCCGCGCCGTAGGAAACAAGCTCCGCGGCATATCCTTTGACATCGGCGCCGAGCAGCACCGCATGCACCGCGTCGCCCGTCTTTTCGGACAGCACGCGCGCCACACCCACAAGCTCACCGGACGCACGGGACAATTTTCCGCCGGCCGCCTCGGCAATTACGTAAATTCCTTTATAATCAGAAAAATCCATCTCCGGCCTCCTTACAAAATCTTCACCAAAGCCTCGGCCAGCTGCGAAGCCGCCGCCGACGCCTCTACGCCTTCAATATGAAGACTTTCCTTCTTGGCCGGCACCACGGGTCGAACCCCTTTGACCTGCGTCGGCGAACCTTTGATACCGATACGATCCGCTTCCACATCCAAATCCGCCGCCGTAATCTGATGAATTTCCATATTCGGCTTTTTCAAAATGCCCATAATGCTCGGATACCGCGGCGCATTCAAAGCGGGCGTCGCCGTGACAACCGCCGGAAGCGAGAGTTCCAGCACATCCTGATCTTCGCCGTTCGCGCGCGTGACGGAAAGTTTCCCGTCCGCATACGAAAGGGAAACGGCCGCCGAAACGGAAGGAATTCCCAGCATCGCCGCCACTTCCGGCCCCACCTGCGCCGTATTGCTGTCGATGGATTCCACGCCGCAGAAAATCAAATCGAAATCGCCCAGTTTCTTAATCACGGACGAAAGCGTATAACTCGTCGCCAGCGTATCCGCGCCGCCGAACGCGCGGTCCGTGACGAGATACAAATCATCCGCGCCCATGGATCCGGCTTCTTTCAGCGCCACACCCGCCTGCGGAGGTCCCATCGTAATGACCGTCACACTGCCGCCTTCCGCATCGCGAAGCGCCAAAGCCGCCTCCAACGCATTCCGATCGCAAGGATTCAAAATACTGTTCGCGCCGTTGCGGTTGAGACGTCCCGTATTCGGATCGACCTCCATTTTCGACGTATCCACGACCTGTTTGATACAAACCAAAAGCTTCATATAATCCCCCTTCTCTTCAGGAAACGATAGACAAGCCAAGAAGCTTCGCACGCAAAGTGCCGCTCATTTTCCAATCTTATAAAGTATATCATAAAAAAGGGGTTCCTTGCATACTTTTCTTTCCGTTTCAGTGAAAATTAAGGAAACGGAAACAAAATTCGTTTCATCTTTTGTTTCCCGAAATCCGTACAAAATTTCGATAAATATGCTATAATCATTTACAGAGAGAATTCATT
>CAVJQK010000146.1:0-4133 GCA_963651795.1 Erysipelotrichaceae bacterium
GCTTCGCGACGATTCCTGTTGTAAAAGTGCAGAGTGCAAAGTGCAAAGTGCAAAGGCGCGCGCGACCGAGTCCCATGCCGAGCGCGCGTCTCACGTCTGACAGTCTCCCCGTCTCAAGCCCGCCGGCGTTTGAGGCATAAAAAAACGGCGGCCATATTATTTCGGCCGCCATCCTTCAACGCATCAACGCATCAACTCAAAAATTTCGCGATTTCCGGATCTCGCTTCAGCTCTTCTGTTTCCTCTTCCGTCGGATAGACGGGCGCATCGCGCTCGGCGCGGACAAGGCAGAAGAAGCCGAGCGTTTCTCCGCAATCGGCGCGGAATTGATGCCAATCCCATCCGGGAATCGTGATGAGATCTCCCTTTTTCACTTCGCAAATCTTTTTCCCGATGAGCGCGTGGCCGCTGCCTCGAAAAATGACGACCATGTGCATGTGCGCATGGTGCTCAAAAGAAGACCAGCCGCCCGGCGCCACTTCAAAATACCGAAATTGCACGGGGAGATCGCCTTCGTTTTCAAATAAAATCTGTTTCGTCACATCGCGAAAAACGGCTTCGTTATCCTTATAAATATGCCGCTCGACCCCATCCCAAGAAAAATTTCCTTCATCAAATTTCCTAATCATTTTTTCTCCTATAAAACTTTCACATTCTTCCGGCATGAGAATACAATGCATCATTTCGAGACAACAAATACACGCAATATTGATTCATGCTGATTCCTTCTTCCGCAGCATGTTTCGCGAGCATTCGATGCAAACTTTTCGGCACGCGCAATTTAAATTGGCCGGAAAACCGACCGCTTTCGGACGGTTCCCGAATGGTCACTCCGCTCTCCAGTGCGGCGGAAACCCATTGCCGTTTGGCATCTTCCGCCATGGAAAGCGCCTCTTCGACCGTTTCACCGCAAGTGAGGCAACCCGGCAAATCGGGAAACGATACCACGTATCCGCCCTCCTCCGCATCTTCATATATTTCCATCCGATACGGAAGTTTCATATATTCATCGATCGTTTTCATTTTTTTGCTTCCTAAGCATTTGAATCCATGCGACAAGATCTTTATCATCCGCTTTCCCTTTTGCAACGGACAGAAACATCTCGACCAATTCCTCTTCCTTTATTTGCAAATTATACCCATTCTCCCGCAAAAGTATTTGCAACACCATCGCTCCGATCCTTTTGTTGCCGTCCACAAAAGCATGATTTACCGTAAGTCCGTAACTCATTCTGGCGATTTTATCAATATCGGAAGGAAACAAATCTTCACCGTAGAATGTCGCAAACGGCGCCGATATGGCAGCATCCAATGCGGCCGAATCTCTCACGCCGTTCATCCCGCCGGTTTCTTCCAAAATTGCGTCATGCAGAAGTAAAATCTGCCTCTTCGTCAGCTTAATCATTCTGCTAATTTCTTGTAGGCGGAAAGATATTCATGCAAAATCTCTCGACCGTCACTCAAAATTTTCGAATCGGAAAGAATTTCGTCCTGCTTTTGGATTTTTACGGAAAACGGCATCCCTTTTTCGCGAACAAAAGCTTTTGCAAAGATATTAAAAGCCGCAGAGGGCGTCATGCCCAATTGATCGCAAAGGGTTATCATCTCGGCTTTAATTTCCGGTTCAATACGGAATGTCATATTTGCATCCATTTTATTCACCTCCTGCACTACGATTATAGTACATTGCACAACATTGTGCAATGTTTCCTATCTCCAAAACCCGCCTTTTAAAAAATATGCGCGCAGCGCATCCTGCCCGCATGCCGCATGCCCCATGCCTCATGCCCATCTCGAAAAGCCGAGCATGCCCATATTACGTTTCCCATCTTCTGATAAATTTATGTTCCTCAAACCACAAAAACACCATCGGAATGACGAGGAGCGTGAAGAGGGTCGACGTGAGGAGGCCGCCTATAATGACCCAGGACATGCAGCTGCGGACTTCGGCGCCGGCCGTCAGGGAGAGCGCGGTCGGGAGCATGCCGACGATCATCGTGAATGTCGTCATGAGAATCGGGCGGAGACGTTCGCGGCCGGCTTCGAGGACGGCTTCGCGCGCGGGCATGCCGTCGCGATGCATGAGCGTCAGCGTGTAATCCAAAAGCAGCGTCCCGTTTTTTGCAACGACCCCGTCCATGACAATGATGCCGATCATGGAATAAATATTAATCGTGTCATTCATGAGAAACAGGAAGAGCAGCGAGCCGATGAGCCCGAAGGGAAGCGAGAACATGCGGATGAAACTCGTTTTCGCCGATTCGTAGAGGACGGACAAAATCATGTACACCAAAATCATGCCCATGAGGAGCGCGGAGAACAATTCGATGACGCTTTCGCGCATGGTATCCGCCTGACCGCCGAAACGGAAGGAAACGGTGGAAGGAAGTTCCGTTTTTTGCAAATCGGCGGTGACTTCGTCGATGACATTCGAAAGCGCACGCCCGCCGATATTGGCGCCGATGGTGACGGAGCGCTGTTTATCCGTGCGGTGAATCGTGATGGGCCCCGTCTCGTCGCGAATGTCGGCGACATCGGAAACGCGCACGATGCCGTTTGCGCTTTTAAGCGGCACGGCAGCCAGATCCGATTTTTTATACGTATACGAATCGGCGAAATACACATTAATATCCGTATCGTTTCCGTTATTCAAAGGATCGTTCGCGAGAACCCCCGCTCCCGCGCCGGAGAGCGCCGACGAAAACGTATCGTACAAATCGTCGACGGAAACGCCGTAATGGCGAAGGCGTTCGCGATCGGGGACAAGAGAAATTTCCGGCAGTCCTTCCTGATACGTGCAGCTGATATCCGTGAGGCCGTAAGGCCCGCTTTTTAATTTTTCGCGCACGAGGTACGAGGCCGCGATGAGATCGTTCATATCGTTTCCGCGAAGTTCCAGACGGAATGTGCCGCCGCCGTTTGCGATGCCGCCGCCGCCCGCACCGGTGACGGAGGCCTGATCCTCGCGAATGCGCACATCGCCGTCGGTGATATGTTTCGCGGCCCACTCGCGCATTTCATCGGTGATTTCCCAAATAGAGCGGCTGCGGTCCGTGCGATCGACCAACGTCACGCGGATACGCGCACTGTTCACGCCGCTGCCCCCGCCGACCATCGCCATGTAATTTTTCACTTCGGGGACACTTGCCAAATACGTTTCCCATTGCCTTGTGACGGCGTCCGTCCGTTCCACGCCCGCATCCGTCGGGAGCTGCAAAATGATATTCATGCCGCTCTCATCGGTCTGCGGCATGTACGCCGTGCCGATGATGCCGAGCGGAATGAAGGAAACGAGACCGAGAAACAGCGCGCCCGTGACGGCGAATAATTTCTTTTTATGCGCAAAAGCAAGCACAATCGCTTCCTCATATTCCCGCCGAATCGCATTTTCGACACGATCCGCCGATTTCCACAGTTTCCAATCGGAAATATGGAGACCGTTCTTAAAGAAACGGGACGCCAGCATCGGCGTTAACGTAAAGGAAATGAAGAGCGAGAACAGCGCCGCGAAGACGATCGTGAGACCGAATTGTTTGAAAAATTGGCCGGTCATGCTGTTCATAAAAGCAATCGGGAGAAAGACGACGACGTCGCAGAGCGTAATCGCGATAGCGGCCATTCCGATTTCCGTGCGCCCCCGCACCGCAGCCGTTTCCGCATCTTCCCCGCGCTCCAAATGTTTGTGAATATTTTCGAGGACGACGATCGAGTCATCGACCAAAATCCCGATGCAAAGCGTCATCCCCATGAGGGACATCATGTTGAACGTAAATCCGGCGATATACATCGCAAAGAATGCGGCGATGAGAGACGCCGGAATCGCGATGATGACGGAGGCCGTGCTGCGCCAGCCGCGCAGGAAGAAAAAGAGCATGAGCCCCGTCGTGATGAGCCCTTCGACGAGCGTCCCCAATGTGCTGTGAAGCGCCGTCCGCACGTAATCGGCATCGTCATTCACGACGACAAATTCGTAATCGGGATATTCTTCCCGCATCGTTTCCAAAATTTCCATGACGCCGTCGGCCGTTGCAACGAGATTGGCATCACTGTTTTTATAAACGGAAATGCCGATGGCATCTTCGCCGTTGATGCGGGCGTATCTGGAAACTCTTTCATTTTGGCGCACGACTTCG
>CAVJQK010000147.1:0-4123 GCA_963651795.1 Erysipelotrichaceae bacterium
CATCGGAAACGGAATCAAATGGGTGAAAGACGGGACGGCAATTAAGCTCACCGAACAGTATGATTATTCCCAAATGGTTAGTCAGGCGATTTCGTTTGATGCGAGCAATCCGTATGCGCTTATCGCCAATCCCGATGAAGTCGGCATCGGCGAGTCTATGACATTCTTCGATGCCGCAGGCTACATGACAGATGACGAATGGGCGGATAAAGTTTCTATCGCCAATGCATCGGGCAGTAGCGAGCCGACCTACAGTGAGACCGAGCGCGCCGTGACGATAGAAGGAAAAGTGAATCTGGAGCTCACGAAAAATGACAATAAAACGGTCACGGGAAAAATTTCCGATGAATATTTGAGCAAAGTCGCCATCGATTTGTATAAAATCGGAAATGAGGAAACGACGGAGAAGAATAAATGGAAAGCCGGCGGCACTCTTTACAGCCAAACGGCGAGTACGCAGGATTACGGCGATGCAAATAAAAAGGTCGAAATTTCCCTTTCGGGAACTCTTTACGGCGGGACGACGGATGAAAGCGTAAAAGCCGGCGATAAAATGACACTGGTGCATATTGCGGGAAATAATGCGGGTGTTTCCGGAAATCTCACGGTATATGATAACGTGAAGAAATCGGTCGCTTTCAAAGATACGGCCGCAAACGGCATTGTCGCGGCGGGGACGCATACCGATACCATCAAAAGTGAAACAGATGCGGCAAATAATACCTATGATGTGGTCTATACGATCGGACAAAAAGTCGTGACCGGTATTTCCTCCAAATCCGTCGATCTCACGAAAAACGCATTTGCCGCCGGGACGCAATATACGCTGGGGACGGCCGATGTCACGATTGATGCGAGCCAAATCGGGATCGCTAATCCGGGAAACGGCGAGCGGAAGGCCATTATCGATTTCTCAAGTGATTCGGGCAGTGGAAAATTTGTTCTCAGCAATACAGAGGCCAAAGCACTTTATAATGAAACTGAGGCCGAAGCCGTGAACGGCGTGCGCGCGGAAGGATACGAAAAAAATACCTTCTCCCTTTCCGATAATGCCAAGATTGTCTATTGGGATGCTTCGGAAAGAGATACACAATTGATCGACATCGGAACCGTCGATTTCTCCAAGGCTGTCCGTAGTTTTAATAATCTCACGAAAACCGGTTACATCGTAAATTGGAACACATCGTACATCTATTCCGAAAATACCGCGATTTCCGAAGTCGCCGGCAAAAAGCTTGCCATAGCCAAATCCAACGGAGGCAATAATTTCAGCAATTGGATAAAATTCGGCGGCTCAACTCTTCCGACAACTACCGAAGAAATATCCGTCACGCAGGAAACCGGCATCAGCGCCGTCGTGAAAGGGACGTACGACGCCGGCGACAATAATTTGAATCTCAAAACAAACGGCCTCAAATCGCTTACGTTTGGCGAAAATGTGGCGTGGAACGCAAACGACACCGCTGCCGTGGCTATTTCCGATCAAGATATCGACGCATTGGACGTGACAAATCTTTCCTTTGCGGGCGCCGATGATAAGAAAAATGAGACCATGCATCTTGTCAGCGCGCAGAACGTGACGAATTTCATCTATGATACGACACAGTGGACAAAGAGAGCGGGGGAAACCGGGACGACTTATTACGATAAAGATAAGGACAATCGCACGCATGACGATGCGGATAATCTTACCGGCTACGGCATCACGCTTGCCGTCGACCGCGGCGACCAAATGGTCGAAACGGTGACGACAGAATCCGGAAATACAAATTACACGCTGGACTACACGCGCGGCAAAGGGTATGTGACGGGCATGACGGTTGCCGATAGCGGGATCACGTGGGCAAATGGGCAAACGGCCATCAAGCTTAAGGAGAATTATGATTTCTCCGAAGCAAATTTGACGGTCGATGCCGGTAAAATCAAAGTGGCCAATGTTTCCGAAATTAATGCCGGCGACACGATGACGCTCTTTGATACCCAGGGGTACATGAACAAAACCGATTGGGATAAAATCAAGATTGATCCCACTTCGATTACCTATGATGATGATCGCTATACGAGCAATCCTGCCAATGCAATCGAAATCAAGGGGAAAATCGATATCGATATTTCCAAAGATGAAACCAATAAAAAAGTCGTCGCTACCGTTTCTGATCAGTATATGAGCGAGATTGCGATCGATATTTCCAAAATCGGAGAAGAAGGCACCGGGACGGATGCGTGGAATACGGAAAAAGCGCTGTATACGAATACGACAAATAAGCAAGATTACGCAGCTAAGTCGGTTTCCGTTTCCGTCGATGTCACCGGAAAGATTTTCGGCGGCACGACGGATGAGAGCGTGAAGACCGGCGACACGATGACGCTTATCGATATCACCGGGACAAATGCGGCGAGTGCAAATGCATTTACAAATGTCGATGAAAAATCCACGGTCGCTTTCAAAGATACGGGGGATAATGGGCTTGTCGTCACCGGGACGCATGAAGATTCGATTGCAAGCAACACGACCGCATCCGGTGACGGCACACAAAATTACAAAGTGACGTATCAAATCGGGCAAAAGGTGCTGGATGAGAACAGTGAAATTTCGGCGACGGAGCTTGATCTTAATCAAAATGCTTTTGAATCCGGCAAGCAGTATACGCTGAAAGACAATACGGTCACCGTCGATGTGCAACAAATCAAGATCAAAGATATCGGAGACGGTGAGGGAAAGGCCATCATCGACTTTTCCGAAGATACCGGAGGGACGGGGCGTTTTGTACTCAAAGATGCCGATGAGAAAGGCATAGCGTCCAATTCGGTTTCTTACAGCGAAACCGGAAAGGAAATGAAAAACGGCATTGTGGCAGCGGGCAATCAATATCAGAATTTCTCTCTTTCCGATACCGGGAAAACCGTGTATTTGGATTCCGTCAGCCGCGACGTCAATGAAGTCACCGTGAGCCGGGTCGATTATGCGGAAGATCTCAGAAGTTTCGATAATCTGGTCGCCGGCGGCACAGTCAAAACCATTGCCGATGTCATTTTGGCTAATTTGTCGCTTACGCAAGATAAAGGGACAAACTTCACATTGGCCAAAGCGACGGGCGATACGAATTTCGGCGATTGGACACTGCCCGAAGGAGAAAAGAAAATTCAAGTCAATTGGGAAACGGGTGTCAACGGCGTGATTGACGGCGTTTATAATACCGAAAACGGAAATCTCAATGTCCGGATGGAAGGCATCGAATCCATTGCATTTTCGGAAGGCGTGAAATGGAGAGAGGAGAGTGTCATTGACCTTGCCGGGACGGGAATCGACCTTACCGGAAAATCCATTGACGCTTCCAAACTTTCGTTTGATACCGATAGCGTCAAGGAGATCGTGAAAACCGACGGCGCCTACCAATTGGTCCTCATCAATACCGATGACGATAATCATTTGGCGAAAGCCGATTTCAAAAATAATGATAATATCGAAATGATAATTGCCGATACGGTCAAATTCAAAGGTAAGACGACGCTTTCGGCCGATGGGAAACAATTCATCGCGGATATGATGAGAGGCACGGAGATACTCATCGATTCCACGCATCATCACGTCATGGCGCAAGATGCCGCTGTGCAGGCCCTCGTGAACGGAAATGTCGATACGGTGAATAGCATTTCTGGCGCGCTCTCCCGTTTCCGGGCCGATGATGCCAAAACAAATTCCATGGTCTTTGCCGGAATCGGCGGAAGCAGCACCACGACGAAGACCGGAAGCCATATTTCCGAAAATCTCTGGAATGTGAATGTCGGCGTGGCGACGAAAAAAGATTTCGCAAACGGTGCCCACGCCGAATACGGTCTCTACTATGAAGGCGGGAACGGGAATTACAGCACGCATTACGACGGCGAAACGCTGAAACGCACGTCCGGGAAACTCACGCACCACGGCGCCGGCCTCCTCTTCCGCTATGAAAGCAAGGACGCCGTTTACGGTGAAGCCGGTTTCCACGTCGGCCGCATCAAGAATGAAAATGATGCACTCGGCATGAATAACTCCACAAGTTATTACGGTTTCCATCTGGGCGTCGGGAAAATCATCCGGACAAACGCGAAAGATTCTTTCGATATTTACACGAAATTCTAT
>CAVJQK010000148.1:0-4116 GCA_963651795.1 Erysipelotrichaceae bacterium
AAGCGGAAATTCCGCGCAGCGGGATCCCCGCGTAAGCGGAAATTCCGCGCAGCGGAATAAACTGATGTCGCACTACAGCGGTGCGGAATCCCCTACCGCTATGTGCACACATAGAGCCTGACCCCTCAGTCAGTCACTTCGTGCCGGCTCCCCTTTCAGGGGAGCCAAGACGCTCTCCGCGGGAGCCCCGCCCCGCACAGCCGCACCGAAATATTCGAAAAAAATGAAAACCCCCACTTGAAATGTATAAATATAATATGATAATATATAATTATACAATGCGTATGAGGAATATAATGAGGAAAAAGTTATGACGGAAACACTGCAAAACGAGAAAAAACTAACCGACAAAGGCGAACGCGTTCGCGAAAAAATGATCGTCGTCACCGCGCAAATCCTGCGCGAGCAAGGTTTCAAAAAAACAACCGTGCGGCGTATCGCACAGGAAGCGCACGTAAATATCGCGGCCATCCGCTACTACTTCGGCTCCAAAGAAGAACTCATCGGGCTCGCGCTCGAATACATGATGGGCAATTTGGAAAACATCGTCGCCTGCCTGGACGACCCGCGGCTTTCGGCGCGCGACCGTCTGCGCAATTACATCCGCGCGTATTTTGCCCTCGCGGAAAAACATCCGGCCCTCTTCCGCTCCATCACGCGGCCCTCGAGCGACGCGGCGCAGGACACCTACTTCGTCTACCTCACCTTCCTCTACGATCAGGTCTGGACGAAATTTTTGAAAAACGTCCGCGAACTCTCCGGCCTCACCGATGAACGCGACATAGAAATCAAGAGCATGCAGCTCCTCGCCGCCATCGAATTTCCTTTGATCCTCGACGGAAACAAAGCGGGATTCTTCCTCTCCAACGCCTACGACGAACCCTCCCTCCTCCGCTACATCGATCTCCTCATTGACGGCATAGAAAAATAAGAAACGCAACAAAAAATCCGTGAAAAACAAAAATGTTTTTCACGGATTTTTCAGTTGATGCGCTATGCGCTGATGCGTGGATGCGCTGCAATTGTCGCCTGCGGCGACAATTCTATTTTATGCCGGCGAAGCCGGCGAGGCGCCGAAGGCGCCGATTAAAACGCGCTATGCGCGAAGCGCATCCTGAATCGCATCAACGCTTCTCGCATCAACGCATCAACCCTTTGCTCCGGGCCGAGCACTCCTATATTATTCTACAAGTACCGCGTCCTTATACACGTCCGGAATCTTGATGCCGAGGATTTCCGCGTTCTTCTTATTGATGATGACCGTGAGATCCGCCGGATCCTGGACCGGCATCGTTTCCGGTTTCCCCTTGCCGTCTAAGATATCCGCCGCCATATCACCGGCCTGAATCCCCGTCTTGTAGAAATCAACCGAAAGCGATCCGAGAGCCCCGTCGCGCGCCATGCTGTCCGCCCCGACGAAGACCGGAACCTTTGCCGCATCCGTCACCTTGACAAGCGTCGGAATCGCGGACGCAATCACATTATCCGTCGGCACGTAAATGTAATCGACCTGCGGTGCCATCGCTTCGGCCACCTGCTGGATATCATTGACGGAAGAAACCGTCATTTCCACCACTTCGAGACCCATCGCGGCCGCCTGCGCCTTCGCCTGCTCCGCCTGAATCTGGCTGTTCACCTCCGACGAGCAATACATGAGCCCCATGCGCTTCGCATTCGGGACGAACACCTTACCCATCTCCACCTGTTTCTCCACCGGCCCGCGATCATTGCAGCCCGTGACATTCGTTTCCGGCTTTTCATTACTCTTCACGAGCTTCGCCGTCACGAAATCCGTAATCGCCACGCCCACAATCGGGACATCCTTGATTTCATTTGCGACCGCTTGCGTCGCCGGCGTCGAAATCCCGACGATGAGATCCGGATGCGCCGTCTTGAAACGCGACGCGATATTCTTCAAATTCGACTGATCCCCCTGCGCATTCTGCTGATCGACTTCGATTTTCTCCGCCGTATAGCCGCGCTTCGCGAGCTGATCGATGACACCCTTATTCGCCGCATCCAGCGACCCGTGCTGCATAATCTGAATCACAGCCACTTTTTTCTTGGCGCCGGCATCCTTCTTATCCGCGCCCCCGCACCCGACCGCCGTCAGTGCCGCTGCCGCCATAACGGCCGCGATTGTGTATTTCATCCACTTTTTCATAATCGTATTTCCTTTCTGAGGTTGACCGTCCCAAACGGCAATTATTTTTTACATTTATATATAGGAAACTTCGGAAACTTCGTTTCTTACTCGCCGACCATCTTCGCCGACTTCTTCACATCTTCCGGAATCGCGATGCCCAGAATCTTCGCCGAATGCCCATTGATGATGACTTCGAGATCCTTCTGCGTCTCAATCGCCATCGTCTGCGGCTTCGCTTCCCCTTTGAGAATCTTCGCCGCCATCGCACCCGCCTGTTTCCCGAGGCGATAATAATCGACCGAAAGCGATGCGAATGCGCCGTCACGGCACATGGAATCCGCCCCGACGAAGACCGGAATCTTCGCCGCATCCGTCACTTTCACGAGAGTCGGGATCGCGGAAGCAATCACATTATCCGTCGGAACATAAATAAAATCGACGCGCCCGGCCATCGCTTCGGCCACCTGCTGGATATCATTCACATTGGAAACCGTCATCTCGACGACTTCGATGCCCAGCTCGCCCGCGCGCTTCTTCATTTCCGCGCCCTGGATTTCCGAATTCACTTCCGAAGAGCAATACATGAGCCCCGCCGTCTTCGCGTTCGGCAGAATCTTCTTCGCCAAATCGATCTGCGCCGCGACCGGATTCATATCGCTCGCCCCCGTCACATTCGTGTCCGGTTTCTCATTCGACTTCACGAGCTTGGCGCCGACATAATCCGTAATTGCGATCCCCACGACCGGGATATCGGAAATTTCATTCACCACCGCCTGCGCCGCCGGCGTCGCAATCGCGCAAATCAGATCCGGGCGATTCGTTTTAAATCGCGAAGCAATGGTTTTCAAATTCGATTGATCCCCCTGCGCATTCTGCTGATCGACCGCGATTTTATCCGGGCCGTATCCCGCATCCTTCAGCGCGTCCAGGAAACCTTTATTCGCCGCATCCAGCGATCCGTGCTGCATAATTTGCACAATCGCCACATTTTTCTTGCCGCCGTCTTTTGCCGCCGATTTTTCGTTTCCGCCGCCGCAACCCGCCGCGCCGCAAATCGCCGCTACCGCCAGAACCGCCGCCGCACATTTCATCCATTTTTTCATGATTTCGTATCCTCTCTTCCGGGAAAAATAAAAAGTTCCTGCCTCCGAAAGGGACGACAGGAACTTATCGCGGTACCACCCAGTTTATTTGAGAAACAAAAAAGGCGGCTACCCGAGGGACGAAATCTATCCGTGGTACCACCCTATTTTCTCAAATCAGCTCTCGATTCTCTAACGCGAATCACCCCGGTCCCCTCTACTGTATTTTCAAAGGGACAGCTCGGAAAGGAACTTCGGCTCCCGTCCCCAACCGGCTCTCACCGCCCGCCGGCTCTCTGCATGGATCGTAGAAACGTACTTTCTTTCGTCATAGCTATTGGATGTATTTATGACAGATATATTACCAAAGAAACATTTTCCTGTCAAGCACTTTTTTTAATTAGCAATGAGCAATTAGAAATGAGCAATTCAGGATGCGCTCCGCGCATACAAGTCTTATGCCTCAAACGCCGGCGGGCTTGCTCAATTTCGACGTGCGGCAGCGAAGACACAGACAGCAGAGATCCTGAAACAAGTTCAGGATGACGGCTAAAGGGTAGTGCGTCATCGGGATGCTTAACGCTCCGATGAAGCACTTTTCTTGTTCCGTCATTCCGGACTTGATCCGGAATCTCTGCTGAATGAATACTCGCCGCTAAACTTCGAGCATGGGTGGTTTTGCCGCGCGCAGCGCGAGCGAGCGAAGCGAGCGATTAAAACAGGAATCGTGCCCGGAGGGCACACCTCTCACCGATCAGCGAAGCGGCATCGGTGCCATATAAAAATCCGTCGCCGCAGGCGACACCTCTTAAAGCCGTCACCCGTAAGCCGTAAGCCGTCGGCGGGGGACTCGGCCGAGCGCGCGTCTCACGTCTGATCGTCTGACAG
>CAVJQK010000149.1:0-4100 GCA_963651795.1 Erysipelotrichaceae bacterium
CGCATGGATGAAAATTTGAAAAGAGACATGGAAACCATTTGCAAAGAAATGGGACTCACCGCGACGGCGGCGTATACGCTCTTTGCCAAAAAAGTCACGCAGGATCGCCGCATTCCTTTCGAAATCACGGCGGATCCTTTTTACAACGCACAAAATAAAGAAAGACTTCGCCGCAATATCGCCGATATCAAAGCCGGCCGCAATGTTTCCGAACACGAACTCATCGAATGACTTTATTGCATAAATAAATTTTTCATTTCCGAAAAGGAGGACAAACATGAAAATCATTTATTCCGAAAACGCGCCGGCCGCCATCGGACCGTATTCGCAGGCGATTCGCGCCGGGGAATTTTTATATCTTTCCGGGCAAATCGGCATTAATCCCGCAAGCGGAAAAATCGAAGCCGCGACGGTCGCCGAGCAGGCCGAGCAAGTGTGCAAAAATATCGAAGCGGTCCTCGCCGCGGCCGGCCTTTCGATGGAAAACGTCATCAAGACGACATGTTTCCTCGTCGACATGGCGGATTTCGCCGCGTTCAATGAAGTTTACGCGAAATATTTCATCGGCAAACCGGCCCGCAGCTGCGTCGCCGTGAAAGCCCTCCCCGCCGGCGCCCTCTGCGAGATTGAATCTGTGGCGATTGGAGAGTAAGTGCACACCTTGAGATAAAAGCCGTAGTGCGACATAAGAGGTAGAGACGTGAGACTGTCAGACGGTGAGACATGAGACTTTAACTTGTGTCGCCTTGCGGCGACGATTATGTTGTAATCGGTGCTTACGCACCTCGCCGCCGAAGGCGGCAAAAGCCGCGCGCAGCGCAAGCGAGCATCGCGAGCGATTACAAAAATGCCGCGCAGCGCTCCGCTTAAAGCTCCAAGCTCCCGGCTCCCTGCTCCCGGCTTTATCGAAAATGCCGCCCTAAGCCGCTCTTCGAAAAAACACAACAAAAAAAGCAATCCGCGTATTTACGGATTGCTTTTTTGCTGTCTGGTGGGCGATAACAGGATCGAACTGCTGACATCTTGCTTGTAAGGCAAGCGCTCTCCCGGCTGAGCTAATCGCCCATGGTGACCTGTGGGGGATTCGAACCCCCGAACCCGCCGTGAAAGGGCGGTGTCTTAACCACTTGACGAACAGGCCATGGCTCCTGAAGTAGGACTCGAACCTACGACCGATCGGTTAACAGCCGATTGCTCTACCAACTGAGCTATTCAGGAACGGATGGTGTAAGTATACCAGACGTTTTTTATTTTGGCAAGAAGAAATTGAAATTTTTCGGAAACGATTTTTCGAAAAATTTTTTATCGGAAATTTTCAAATTAATGCGAAATCGGCTTCCACATAGGTCGTGATATCTTGGCGCGAAGGAATGATTTCCGTGCCGCCTTTGACCGCCGCGTCGAGATACAAATTTCTCGCGCCGGAATCCGCGCAATTCGTTTCCGTAATCCGAAGCGACAGCATTTCTCCCACGCCGCAGCCGAGCGCCGCCGCCACCGTTTCCGCCCGTTTCCGCGCTTCGTCCACCGCACGCGACACCGATTGCGCGCGGAATTTCTTTTCCTCCGAATACGAGAACGACACGCCGGACACGCGCGACGCACCCGCCTCGAGCACCGCATCCGCCGCTTTTCCCGCGCGGTTCACATCCGAAAAACGAATTTGAATCGTATTTTGCACCGTGAAACCTTTTTTCTTTCCGGAAACGGGATACAGCGAATAACCCGTCGTCGAAATGCCGTCCGCATCCGCCCCGGCCGCGCGCGCCGCCGCCCGGACCTTCTGCGCGATTTCCGCATTTTGCGCCGAAGCCTTCGCCGCCGTTTCCCCCGAGCCTTCCGTCGTGACCGTCAAAACCGCGCGATCCGCCGTCTCCGTCACCGTGCCGCTTCCGGAAACGGAAATTTTCCGCACCGTCTTCTCATCCGGCGTCCCGTACGTCACGGACACATTCGCCGTCACACGCTGCTCGCCCGCCTCAATCGGCGTAGCCGCATCCTCCGTATTCGCCGCCCGCGCCATCAGCATCACACCGTAACGCTTGGCCGAACGCTGCACATCCGCACTCGCCGAAAGCACCTGCCCGAGCGGGCGGCCCAAAGTTTCCGCCGCCGCGAGCGCCTTCGTGCGGCCGTCCTCCGCCGCCTCCCGATACGCGCGCGCCTCATACGGCGTCCGATGCTCCGTCGCAAACGAAATCGAATCCACCCGATCCGCCCCGCCGCGCGTCGCCGCATCGATCACCGCCGACGCCTTATCCAAAGAAACCACCGTCACATCCAGCCGATTTTCCGCCCGATACCCGATGAGCTTCCGTTTCCCCTTCCCGTCCGATTCATACTCCGGCGACACCGAAAAATCTCCCGTCGAAATCCGATTCGCCTCCGCGCCCGACGCAATCATCGCCGTGCGAAGCTTCTTCATCCGCGCCGCATTTTCGGAAACCGCCGCCTCCTTCGTCTTCGCGCGCGAAATCACCTCCGCCGAAAACGTCATCGTATCCGCCGCGCAAGTCACCGCGCCTTCCCCCGTCACCGAAATCTCATGCGAAGCCCCCGCCGCCCCGCAAACCGCCAAAGACACCAAAGCCGCCAAAACCAAACTCTTCTTCATTCTATTTCTCCTTTCCGTAAACAACCGAAACACAACCAAACGTCCGTTGCCCCTATTATACAATCCCAAACAATCCCAACACAAAAAATCTATTACGGGAAACTGTAAATTTTAACAATTTCCCGTAATAGAAAAATTCCGGGCAAACATTTACCGATCTCTCTTCATGGATAAACTTTCCGCTTTATTATATAATAAGTGATATACAGCACACCGATTTTCAGAAAGGAGCCGACTTATGATTCTCTATCACGGAAGCAACATGACCGTTTCCCGGCCGCGTCTCATCCGACAAGACAGAAACTTGGATTTCGGCTCCGGTTTCTACACCACGACACAACGCGAGCAAGCCGCCGCTTTTGCGAAAAAAGTCGCCGCAAGAAGAAAAGAAGGAATTGCGACGCTCAATGTATATTCTCTGAATGAAGAAGAAGCCTTCGCCGCGTGCCGGCTTCTCCGATTTCACGGAGCCGACGAGGCCTGGCTCGATTTCGTCTGCGCCAATCGAAACGGAAACTACCGAGGCCCCGCCTACGATCTCGTCTACGGCGCCGTCGCCAATGATGACGTCTATCGCAGCGTCACTCTTTATCTCACCGGCGTTCTCACGAAAGAGCAAACCATCGCCGCACTCAAAATCAAAAAACTTTTCGATCAACTTGTATTCACATCCGAAAAATCTCTGCAATATCTCCGTTTCGAAAGGAGTGAAACTTTATGAATGACAACCAATGGAGCGCCATGCTGACCGTCATCGTCCCGCCCATTATCGAAATCATCCGTCGAAACAGCAACGCCTCCGACGATAAAATCGTTTCCAAATTTTACCGTTCCAAACTTTACGCCGAGCTCTCCGATGAATCGAGCAAACTTTGGCACCTTGGACCCATGATGCTCTACACCATGTTTCAGGACGAACTTTTGACCGGCACATACGATTACCCGGAAGGAGCCGCCTTATGACACCGGAAACATCCTTTCTCATCTATTGTCTGGAGCGCTACCGTCACGCCAAAAATCTGACCGGCGCCCAAGCGGCCGATCTCTTTGAGACCTACGGCCTCTACGACTACATCCGAGAATTTTTCGTCTCCCTTCACACGCTGGGAGAAGAAGCCCTCATCCAAGATATCGACGAATACATCAAAGAAAAGAAAAAATAAGAAAACGGGAAACGCCCACGCGTTTCCCGTTTTTTATTTCTATTCACTTAAGGAACCACTGATTAAATCGAAGAATCTTATTTTGCGGCATAATTATGCAATGCGGCGTCAAAGGATTCCTTAAATAGCTCGCTATTCTCGTCATCCTTTTCCTTGCCTTGCATAATTATGCTTTTCGCAAAATCAGATAACGATTTAATCAGCGCTTCCTTAAATCCGTCATTTCAAATCCTTCGTCAATTCGTCAAAAGAATCGTACGTTTGATTGGCGGAAGGATTTTGGCGCATGGCTTCCGCTTCCGCAAAGGCCGCAAGCGTTTCCC
>CAVJQK010000150.1:0-4099 GCA_963651795.1 Erysipelotrichaceae bacterium
GCGGAAGGATTTTGGCGCATGGCTTCCGCTTCCGCAAAGGCCGCAAGCGTTTCCCGATTCGGCACGGATTCGGTACTGTCGGAAGGAGTTCCGTACTCTTCCTGCGCATCGGCCGCAAGATCTACGAAATCCTCTGCGTCCTCCGCATTCTCCTCGAAATTTTCCACCTGCTTCATCACCTCGCGGAATACATCTCCCGAATACGTCGGCGGATACCCGTTCTTCGTCAGGCAAACCAAAATATCATACTGCAATTTATTTCGTACCGACTGATTATTGAGCCAATCGGAATACGATGACTGCGTATCGATAATCTCCTTCACTTTCTTCGCAAGCTCGCGGCACTTCTCATTTACGACGATACCGTCCTTTTCACAATCCTCGCCGTACTTGAAATCATGCTTATCCCGCATCGCCAAAAGAATATCGTAAAACGCTTTTTCCTCAAACGTCAGCCCCAGCTTTCGGAAACTCTCCCGACTTTCCCGCATTTCCCGCAAGATCGAAAACGCCTGCGCCGTCGCCTCGGCCAAAATCGAATCCGCCGTATCCTCCTGCACCATGCCGGCCTCTTCCTCCGACAAATGACTACGCCTTTCGTGATACGACGCGATCGTACTCTCCAACATCTCCTGAAACTTCTTCGCCTCCAGCCGATTCACCTTCCCGTACTCGCGAATCTGCCGCCGCAAAAGCTTAATCAAAATCTCCAAACGCGTCGCCGGCATCCGAATCCTCGAAAGCTTCTCCACATACTCTTTGCTGTAAATATCCTCCTCTTCCCCATCCGAAAGGACACTTTCCACCTCCGAATACGAAAGCGCTTCCTCCACCATTTTTTCCACTGCGCGATTCATCGACGTCGTATCCACATGCGACGTCCCACTCATCTTACGCACAAAACCGGCCACCGCGAGGAAACATTGCGCCAGCGCCGCCTCCTCCTCCGAAAGCACACCCGAAGGATAACAAATGTCATAGGAAAGCCGCAGCCGATCCGTCGTTTTTAAGAAATACGTTTTGAAAGAAACCGCGCCCGCATCCCCTTGCAAAACCTCCGTCGAAGAAAAAACATACTCCGCCGCCTCCGCCAAAAGACGATACCGCAGAAGCGAATCACACAAAGGATCCAAAAAAGGCGCCAAATCATAATCCGAAAAAAGCCGCTTCAAAATCCCCAGCTCATTTAAGAAAATCAACTTCGCCTGCTCCACATCATCGGCCGTCGGCGCAATCGAACCATCCCCGCCGTAAATCTTCATCGCTTCCCGAAGATTATCCCGGATTCCGATATAATCGATCACCATCCCATACGTTTTCCCCGGATACAGACGATTCACACGGCTGATCGTCTGCACCAGCAAATGCTTTTCAAGCGGCTTATCATTATACAAATACGTCAGACACGGCACATCAAACCCCGTAATCCACATATCCACCACAATCACGATACGGAAATTCGAATGCTCCTCCTTAAAAGCCGCATCCAGCTCCGTCGTCCGTTCATGATTCCTCGTCGCGCCCAGATAATTATACATTTCCGTAGGATCATTTTTGGAAACACTCGCCACCATCGCAATCGTCGGCATGGCCGGAAGCCGTTCCCATTCCTCTTTGGAAATACGCGTCCCTTTAGGCACCCTCCGCTCGACGAACCACTCCGGATACTGCTTTTGAAACTCCTGCAAAAGCGCATACGCAATCGGACGATTCGCACACACCACCATCGCCTTTTGCACCCGCCCGGGATCCGCCGCGCACGCCTTCGTATAATGATCGTGAATATCCGTCGCCAGACGCGCCAAACGAGAAGGCTCCTTCAAGATGACCTCCATCGAGCTCATCGCCTTCTTACTCGCCCGGATATCCTCTGCCGTCGCGCCGCTCTCCGCACACTTTTGATAATACGCCTCAATCTCATCGGCCTTCTTCTCATCCAGCAAAACCTTCGCAATTCGCGGATGATACTTAATCGGGACCGTAAGCCCGTCCGCCACCGCCTGATCCATCGTATACCGATCGATCTCATCCCCGAAAGTCTGATACGTCTCGGCAATCGGCGTCCCCGTAAACCCTACGAACGTCGCCCCCGGAAGCGCCTCCCGCAAAACCTTCGCATACGGCTTCGAAAGCATCGCCCGCATATTCTCATCCCGATCCTCCGAAAATTGAATCCGCCGCGCCCGCTCAATCTGCGTCCGATGCGCCTCATCCGAAAAACAAATAATATTCCGCCGGGCATTGATAAGCCCCACCGGATCCTCCTTGCGATCGCAAAACTTCTGAATCGTGCAAATATAGAAACCGCCGCTCTCCCGCGAAGAAAGCTCCCGCCGAAGATCCGCGCGACTCTTCACCACCGCGACCTCACCCAGACTCAAAAACTCCCGACTCTTCGCAAAAAGCTTAATCCCCTGATCCTGCAACTCATCCCGATCCACAATCATCACGACCGTAGGCGAACCGATTGCCGCCACATCCCGACACCGAAGCGAAAGCTGCCGCGCCAAAAATGCCATCGTAAACGTCTTCCCGCAGCCCGTCGCCCCGAAATACGTCCCGCCCTTTCCGCTGCCGCCTGCGACCGAACGCACAATACTTTGCCGCAAAAGACGCGTCGCGAAAAATTGCGGATACCGGCACACCACCTCCCGCTCCTCACCGTCGAAATTCGTATCCTGAAAATACACATAATCCCGGAAAAGCTCCAAAAACCGTGCCGGCCGAAAAACACCCCGCACCATCGAAAGGAACTCATCAAAAGGCGTCACCGAGACCTTCTCCCCATCCTCCACACGCCGCCACGCATAAAAATGCTCATACGGCGTCTTCACCGTCCCAAGCCGCGTCTTCACCCCATCGGTTATACACGCCAGCGGACAATAATGAAGCAAATGCGGGATATCCCGCCAATACCGAATCGTAATCTGCTTCCACGCCTCCTCGATCGTCGCCGAAGGATTCGCCGGATTTTTGAGCTCAATCACACAAAGCGGAATCCCATTCACAAAAAGAAGCACATCCGGAATCCGGCAATGCACCTTCCCCCGGTCCGTATACTCCACCTCAAACTGATTCACCGCACGAAACACATTCCGCTCCGGCCGATCGAAATCAATGAGCGAAACCATCCGCACACTCTTACCCTCCGGCGTAAACGGAAACCCATCCGTCAAAAGACCGTGCACCTTGTGAAGCGTCGCAAAATCACTATCCGCCCCCACAAGACGCACCGTATCATAAATCTGCCGAAGATCCTCCTCCGATACATCCGGCATCGAACGCGAAAGAAAATCCAAAAAATCCTCCGCGATCAGCACCTCGCGAAGACTCTCACGCGAAACCTCCGGCCCGTACGTATACCGCCAGCCGACATCCGGCGCCTCCAAAGCAGCCAAAAACGCACTCTCATACTCCGACTCGCTGAAATATCCGCGAAACTTTTTCAACTCTCTCCGTGCCATATCAAACACCCCACTTACGCATGACCGGCCCGTCAAAATCCGAAACCGGACCCCGCCTCCGAGACACCCGCCGCGCCCGAAAGCAAAATCGGACAAATCCCCGCGATCATAGAAGAAAGCCGCTCGACCGTCTCCCGCCGCTTCCGATACACCCGATACAAATCCACAACAACCCGCTGCACCGCCATCTCCGGAATCGGAATAGAAACCTCGCACATATCTTCCCAATTAAATGTCTCACGCGCGCTTCCCCAAGAATGAAACCGCGCATACCGATCAAATTCTTTTCTATTGAAAAACATACATAAATATTCCGGCAACAATTTATCTTCATCCGTTGAAAAAACTTCATTTACAGACGTCACAACAATATCTTGATCCGTATCGTTAAAAGCGTATGCAAAAACTTTTTCATTGTGAGTCGTCTGCACAAAACTGATTTGTCGCGGTTTAACCACCTTATAATTGGCTAAATCATTTTTGTTTACCTTTGAAGTAGGCTCACGAAAAATTTTAGACGTACTGACCCCCATTACGTTTTTCGTTCCGTTTGTTCCGTTGCGAACATCTTGCCGTTCAATATACTTCCCAATCTTCTCACACGGCAACTTCCGCCGCAAATCCTCAATCGTCGC
>CAVJQK010000151.1:0-4092 GCA_963651795.1 Erysipelotrichaceae bacterium
GATATGCGCGGAGCGCATCCTGAACCGCATGCCTCATGCCCCATGCCTCATGCCTGTTTTTATTTCTCTAATCTTCTCGAAAGTAATCTTGCTCCGATTGAAAATGCGAGTACCGTGAACATGAGGATGGCCGAGGCCGCTGCCGCTATGTCGGCGGCGCTGCCGGTGCCTTCGGTGCGTGCGGCCCAGACGGCGAGTGAGAGAGTTTCGCCCGGGCGGAAGGGATTCAGCGGGCAGACGGGGGAAGCGATGTTCCACACATTCCAATTGATGTCCGTGCTCATGCCCGTCGTGTAGAGAAGCGCTGCCGCTTCGCCGAATCCGCGGCCGGCGGCGAGGATGATGCCCGTCATGATGGGGCCGGCCGAGGCGGGAAGCATCACGCGCCATACCGTTTCCCAATGCGTCGCCCCGAGGGCCAGACTTCCCTCTTTCCAACCGCGTGGGAGTGCGCGGAAGGCGTCGACGGTGGTCGCCGTGATGAGGGGGAGCGACAGAATGGAAATCGCAAGCGCGCCGGCAAATAAATTCCATTGCGCATGCGCCATGATGATAAAAACGAGATAACCGAAGAGCCCGACGACGATGGAGGGCAGCGAGGACAGCGTTTCAATCGCAATCCGAATGTAAATTCCGGCGGCAATCCCGACGGGGACGGAAATCAAAAGGGAGAGGACTACGATGTAAATCGTATTGAAAAATTGGTTTCCGATACCCGTTTCCGAAAAAGAAAACATGTCGGGGCTGTAGGCTTTGATGCCGCCCCAGAGGACGTATCCGGTGAACGCGATGAGAAGCAGCACCATGGCACCTGCCACGCCGTAGAACACGGCTGTCGCGAGCCGATCGGCCGCCCGCGCGCGCATCAGATTCGAATCATATTCGCGGTTCATTGTTTCATCCATACGCTCACACCTCGCTCCGTTTCCCCAATCCGTGGATGATGAGGATGAAAAGAAGGGAAATCACAAAGAGCAGGAGCGCCATCGACCAAAGCGCCGCGTTGTATTCGCCGCCGTCCATCGCGCCGCCCATATCGGACGCAATCGCGGCGGTGAGATTATTCGTCGGAGAAAGAAGACTTTCCGGAAACGCGCGCATTTTTCCGATAACCATGGAAACGGCGAGCGCTTCGCCGAATGCACGGGCCAGCCCCAGCACGACGGCCGTCAAGATTCCGGACGATGCCGCCGGAAGGAGAATCTGCCGAATCATCTGCCAACGGGTCGCGCCGAGACCGTACGCGCCCTCGATGATTTTCGGATGCACGCTTTTGAGTGCGTCCGCCGTAACGGATGTAATCGTCGGAAATATCATGACGGCGAGCACGATGCCGGCTGCCAGGACGGATTGTCCGTGCGGGATTTGAAAAAGGTCTTTGATGAGCGGCACGAGGACGACGAGCCCGACCCAGCCGTAAACGACGGACGGAATCCCGACGAAAATTTCCACCGCCGAGCGAATGCATTTTTCACCGAGCGAGGGAGAAATCTGCGTCATGAAAATCGCCGTCGCAATCGAGAGCGGCACGGAGATGAGAAGCGCGAGCCCGCAGGTCACGATCGAGCCGGTGATGAAAATCAGCGCGCCGATCTTGCCGCCGCCCGTTTCCGTATCGGACGGTTTCCACTCGGAAGAGAAAAGAAACTCCGCCGGCGAATGGCCGAATACGGTGAATGTTTCCATCCCCTTGGCGAGGAGGAAGGCCGCAATCGCGAGGACGAGCGCTATCAGCGCAAAACCGCAAATCGTGACGATCCCCCGTCCCAAATACTCCCGCCGCCAAAGCGCAGCGGACTTTACAGTTTCCATAAAATAATCCTTCTAAGCTTTTTGATTCATACGAGATAAAAGCAGTTGATGCGTTGATGCGCTGATGCGTTGATGCGAACAAGGTGTCGGCTTGCGCCGACGATTTTTATATGCCGGCAAAGCCGGCGAGCGAGCAACGCGAGCGATTATAAAAATGCCGCGCAGCGCTCCGGTTTTAGCGCATACCGCATACCGCACGGCGCATAGCTACAGCTCAAATATCGCACCAAGCCGAGCACTCCAATCCGCCTCTTATCTCGACACTTTCATCTTCGACGTAATGCCGTAGCCCTGCTTTTCCACATCTTTGCCGTAATCATCGGAGAGAATGAAATCGAGGAACGCTTTCACGGCATCTTTGGCTTCACCCTTCGTGTACATATGTTCATAGCCCCAGACCGGATACGCACCGCTGTACGTATTTTCAAGCGTCGGAGCGACACCGTCGATGGCAATCGCGACAACATTTTCGTTTCCGATAAGATACGGAAGAGCGACATAGCCGATCGCGCCCTTCGTCTGCGCGATATTCTGAATCAACGTACCGCTGTCGTCCGTTTCCAGAGATTTATTGGAAGCCTCTTCCTTGCCGTCCAGCGCAAATTTCGTGAAGAGAGCGCGCGTGCCGGACGTGGACGGACGGGTCACGAGGACAATCGGTTCATCGGGGCCGCCGACATCTTTCCAATTCGTGACTTCCGCGGTGAAAACTTTCTGCAGATCCGCTTTGGAAAGGGATTTCACGGAAGCGCCGATGTCTTTGGAAACAACGGGCGCCATCGTGACGATGCAAACTTTATGATCGACGAGATCTTTGGCTTTTTCGGCCGGCAGTTTTTCGGAAGCCGCCACGTCGCTCATGCCGATGTCGACGGAGCCTTCGGCGACCTGCTTGAGACCCGTGCCGCTGCCGCCCGCGGAAAGCGTCATTGCAACTTCCGGATTGATTGCTTTGAATTTCGCGGAAGCGTCCTTTGCGAAAGGAAGCAGCGCGGACGAGCCGGACGCCACGACTTTACCGGTGACTTTCGGAGCCGCAGTCTTTTTCGCGTCGTCGCCGCCGCAACCGGAGAGTCCCGCAATAGCCGCGGCCGCAATCCCGATCAATGCCAATTTTTTCAGATTCATGTTTTCCTCCTTGGAAATGTGGGGCGCCTGCCCCAAATGGTGAGGCACCTGCCTCAAATCAAATTCAATTTTTTTGACGGTATCAATATACCGCGCCTGCGTAAAATCCAAAGAGAGGAAACGGTATTTTTTTTATTTAGTTTGTCAAAGGTTTGTAAAAAGGAAACAGATGCCCGCTGCGTCTTGACTCCCCTGAAAGGAGAGCTGAGAAAAAATGAGCGTCATCGGAGCGTTTAGCGTTCCGATGACGCAAAAATAAAACGCGTCTTGGCTCCCCTGAAATGAGAGCCAAGAAAAAAAGATGTCGCCTGCGGCGACATCTTTTTAATTAAGAAAACAAATCACTGTGCGTTCCGGTGCGAAGCAGATATAATACCAATCCTTCTTCGTTTCGCTCGTAAATCAAAAGCCAATCGGATTCGACATGACATTCCCGACATCCGACAAAGTCTCCGATTAATTCATGATCTTTATGTACGAGCGGAAGCTCCCTGCCTTCGGCGAGAATTTCGATGACCGTCTCCAAACGTTTCATCTTGTATCCGCGTTTCTTGATCCGTTTGTAATCCTTTTTGAAGGCGGTCTGATACCTAATCGTCAGCATTCAAATCCTCCATCAGCTCGGCTACGGAAGAGAAACCGCGCGAAAGGCCGATTCCTTCTCTTGCATCACGGATCGCCCGCAGCGTCTCCGCATTCAGCGCCGGGTTTCCCACACGAAACGGAATCGCCTGCTCCCGTACGGCCTGACGAAGAAACATATTAATCGCCGCGGAAAGCGTAATTCCGAAACTTTCAAAAAGCTCCTGCGATTCCCTTTTCAAATCGGAATCGATTTTTATATTCGTACTTACGACAGCCATATTGCCACCTCCTTGTTTTTACTATTTTCGCCTAAAATATACCTTTTGTCAATACATCATATCCCGCCCATCATGTCTTATGCCTCAAACGCCGGCGGGCTCTCTCATAGTCGAAAAGTAAAACGCGTCTCGGCTCCCCTGAAAGGGGAGCTGGCGCGAGCTTGCGAAGCGCCTCCCGGGTCGCGCACTATGTATGCACATAGCGGTAAGGGTCTGACCCCTATAAGATAGAGTCGTTCGTGCCTGACCCCTCAGTCAGTCACTTCGTTCCTGACAGCTCCCCTTTCAG
>CAVJQK010000152.1:0-4051 GCA_963651795.1 Erysipelotrichaceae bacterium
ATGAATCATTGCCTTTTGATGATGGGCGGCGTGGGGTCCCGTTTCGGTGCGGATCGCCCGAAGCAATACGTAGAAGTGGACGGGCGTCCGGTTTTCATTTATATTTTGAAGAAACTGGTGCAGCTCGATTGCGTCGACGGCGTCGTCGTCGTGACGAACGGGGACTGGATGGATTTCACAGCCGAAGCGATTCAAAAATTTATCGGAGACGATAAGCGTATCCTGATTACGGAAGGCGGCGCAACGCGCTCCGAATCGGTGAAGAAAGGTCTTCGGCGCTTAATTGATGCGGGTGCGGCGGATGACGATGTCGTGCTCATTCATGATGCGACGCATCCGTATGTCGATGAAGAAGGCATGCTGAAAATTATCGATGCAGTGAAGCGTTGCGGTGGGGCATCGCTCGGCGCGTGCCAATACGATACGTGTTACAAAATCAATGAGAAGAATGAGATCGAGGACGTGGTGCCGCGGCAATACATCGTGAGCGCCGGCAGCCCGGAAGCGTTTCGTTTGCGGACGATTTACGACATTTACGAAAATTCTTCGCCGGAAGAAATGGATCGCATGACATCGGCCGGAGCAATTGCTTTGGCGCATCATATTCCGATGGTCGTCGTGCCGGCGAATGTGCTCAATTTGAAAATCACGTATCAGGAAGATATGAAACTTTTCAGGAAACTGGTGCACAATTATTTCTTCTGAGAGGGCGATGGAATGAAAAATGAATTGCTTCGCATGATAGAAAGAAGGAAACGCGGGGAAACTTGCGGGATTCCGTCTTTTTGCAGCGCCAATCGTTACGTCATCGAGGCGGCGATGGAAGATGCCCTGCGGCGTGATGATTTTGTTTTAATCGAAGCGACGTCCAATCAGGTGAATCCGAGCGGCGGATACATGGGAATGACATCGGCTGATTTTCGGGATTACGTGTATCGCATCGCGGAGAAAATCGGTTTTCCCAAAGAGAAATTGATTTTGGGCGGCGATCATTTGGGGCCGCTGCCGTGGTGCGAAGCGCCGGCGGCCGATGCGATGGAAAAAGCAAAGGAAGCAGTGCGGCAGTGCGTGCTCGCCGGTTTCACAAAAGTCCATTTGGATACCAGTATGCGTCTCGGCTCGGACGATCCGAAGGCGCCTCTTTCGGATGAAACCGTCGCGGAGCGCGGCGCGATGCTTTACGATGCGGCGATGACCGCGTATGAAGAACTTATAAAAGAAAAACCGGATGCAGTGCGTCCGGTTTTTGTCGTGGGAAGTGAAGTGCCGATTCCGGGTGGCGCGCAGGCCGAAGATGCCGGTTTGCGTGTGACGGAAGCGGAGGCTTTTGCGGATACGGCGGAAGCGTATCGGAAAGCTTTTGCACGGCACGGGTTCCCGGAGGCGATGAAGGATATCGTCGCCGTCGTCGTGCAGCCGGGTGTGGAATTCGGAGAAACTTCGGTGCATGAATACAATCGCGGGGAAGCGGCGGCGCTTTGCCGGAAACTTTCCGAATATCCGGATCTCGTCTTTGAGGGGCATTCCACGGATTACCAAACGGCGGAAAAACTTCGCGAAATGACGGAAGACGGCATCGCCATTTTGAAAGTCGGGCCGGCTTTGACGTATGCGGTGCGTGAGGCGCTTTTTGCGCTTTCGCAAATCGAGGAAGAGTTGCTTCCTATCGAAAAATGCGCCGGTTTCCGACGCGTCTTGGAAGAGGAAATGCTCGCAAACGATAAGGATTGGGTGAAATATTATACGGGGACGGAGCGGGAGAAAAAGCTGCTGCGTGCGTACAGTTTCTCCGATCGGAGTCGGTATTATATCAATCGGCCGGCCGTGGCGGCGGCGACGGAGGCGCTTATCGCGCATTTGCGCGAGACGGGGATTCCGCTCTGCCTTTTGCATCAATACATGCCGATGCAATATCGCCACGTGCGGAATCATGAAACGGAGTGTGAGCCGGAAGCGCTCATCCGCGACGCGGTGCGTGATGTCATCGCCGATTATCGCTACGCGACGGAATTTCCGGCGTCTTGCCGCCCCTGAAAGGAGAGGGGGACCGCTTTGCGGTGGAGGGGTTCCACACATATGGAGTACACAAAGATGAATGATATTTTTTCGGAAGATATGGCGCAGATTGCGGCAACGCCTTCTATTGATTGGGAGAAACTTACCGGGCGGACGATTTTTATTACCGGCGCGACAGGGCTCATTGGGCGGACGCTGGTCCGGGCGCTTTTATATGCCAATGACGAAAAAAATCTCGGCCTTCGCATCTTGGCGCTCGTGCGCGATGAAGAAAAAGCTGCGGCGATTTTCGGGCGGCCGGCCGCTTTGGAATATATCGTCGGGACGATAGAGGAGCTGCCCGACGTTTCCTCGGCCGTCGATTATGTGATTCACGGAGCGAGCCCGACGGCGAGCCGTTTCTTTACGGAGCATCCGGCAGAAACGATTCGCGCGGGGACGATCGGCACGATGAATGTGCTGGAACTGGCGCGTGAAAAGGATGTGAAAAGTTTCGTCTATCTTTCGAGCATGGAAGTGTACGGGGCGCCGCAGACGGATGCGCCGATTCCGGAAACGCAGGGGACGACGGCAGATACAATGGCGGTGCGGAGCTGCTATCCGGAAGCGAAGCGGATTTCCGAGGCGCTTTGCGCGGCATATGCATCCGAGTACGGCGTGCCGGCTGTGGCGATTCGTTTGGCGCAGACATTCGGGCCGGGAATCGCGGCCGATGAAAATCGTGTCTTTGCGGAATTTGCACGCTGCGCGATGGCGGGGAAAGACATTGTCCTGCAGACGTCGGGTACGAGCCGGCGCTGCTATCTCTATACGGCGGATGCGGCCGCGGCGATTCTCACGGTACTTCTTCGCGGCATGCCGGGAGAAGTTTATAATGCGGCGAATCCGGAGACGTATTGCAGTATCGCGGAAATGGCGAAGACGGTAGCGGAAAATTTGGCCGTCTCTCCGATTCAAGTTCTGTTTCCGGCGGAAGGCGAGCACGATAAAAAATATCCGCCGACGCATCGCCTCAACCTGGATATTTCCAAAATCGAAAAGCTGGGCTGGAAACCGACGCGGAATTTGAAGGATATGTATAAAAGAATGATGGAAGGAATGGAATGGGCAAATTAACTTCGAAAATACAAGCGATTTCTTATAGCTTACGTCATGGGCGGACGGAAGTTTCCGCAAAGGAAGAAAACAATAAAATTCTCATCATTTTGGATCAGGGAGGCGTGGGAGACGCGGTCTGCTCTTTGGATGCGTTTTCTCATATTGCCGAGTGCACGCGGGAAAAGTATGAGCTCTATATTGCTACGCAGCCGCCGGTGATTCGCTTTTTGCAGGAGATACGGGCGACTTTCGGCGCGCAATTGATTCCTCTGGAATTGGCCGGAGAGGGAAAGTGGGAATTTCCCGTTTTCAAAAAGAATCTGGAAAATTTGGCGCAATATCATTGGCGGTACATTGTTTATTTGAATCGGATTGACAGCTATATGAGTCTGCTCCTTTCGGGATGCAGCTATGATGGGATGTGCGGGACGGAGTTTATCGGGAAGAAGGTTGGGTTCGGAAGCCGGCTTTTGCGAAATCGATTAAAAAATTATACGTGTATAGATGTGTCGATTGACGAGCATGTCGCGGAAATACACGCGAAGGTGGCCGAGGAATCGCTGCAAGCGCTGATGGGGAATGACCCGGCACGGGCATATCGGCCGTATAAAATTGTAAGCTTGGGAGAAAATCCTTTGGAGGAGAAAAAAGGGAAATATTGCCTTATATGTCCGTCTATTGCCGTACAAAAAGAGCATGCCAATAGGTATCGGGCATGGCCGCTTGATCATTTCGTGAAAGTGGCGGATTTCATTGCGGAGAATAGTGATTTGGAAATTTGCCTCTGCGGTGTGGAAGCGGACAGAGTAGATAATGAATATGTGGAGAAGCACGTGAAGGATCCTTCTCGCATTATCAATCTGACAGGGAAAACCTCTTTTAAAGAATGGATAGAATTGATTCGCGGGGCGAAATTTGTTTTCGGAAACGACAGTGG
>CAVJQK010000153.1:0-4035 GCA_963651795.1 Erysipelotrichaceae bacterium
TACCGCGCCGCATACCGTTTCCGCCGTTTCCCTTTGGGGCAGCGCCTATGAAACGGGCGAAACGCGCGTCACTTTGCACTTCGGAAACGGATATGAAATCTCCGCAAATCTTTCTGAAAAAGGCCGCGAAACAAAAATCGAAATCCCGCCGCAGGAAAATATTTTCGAAGTGACACTCACCGTCACCGCGGGATCCGGCGCCGTCGCCGAATGGGATCTCTACGAAACGAAATCGCAGCCCGTCCCGCTCCTTCACATTTTGGCGGATGATCGCTTTGCCTACGATTACACCGTATGGCCCGGCGAGACACCGCCCGAAATTTCCGCCTATACACACGATATCGAAGAGCCCGTCCGCTGGTTTCTGAACGGAAACGAAACGACGCTTCCCGGTATTCAAAAAGCTGTCGATACTCTGACGAAACCCTTGCAAATCCGCGCCGAATCCGGAACACTCGCAGACGAAATCCGCATCGAGAAAAATTCCCGTTTCGACCTCATGAAATACAAACTCAATCAAAAAGCAGCCGTCCTCTACATCGAAAAAGTCCGGCTGCAACACGAATCCCGCCACCACGCCATGAAGCAGGCGGCAAAAAAAGAAAAAGCAAAATTTTCGGCATCCGGAGGCAATCCATGAAAATACTTTTGATATGGAACTCCCAAGTCATCGGTCTTTGCGGCGGCATGGAAAAAGTCATGACAAATTTCGCCAATGAAATGGCCGCACGCGGCCACCATGTGACGCTTGTCTATTGCACCGAGAAAAAAGAAGAACTTTGCTTTGCCCTCAATCCTTCCATCACACTTCTTAATATTGTCGATTTCATCCCCGGGAAAAAATGGGAATCCGCACGGCCGCTCTCTTTTATCGTGAAACGGGAAATCCTTCGCATCTTCGACAAAATAAAGATGGAAAAATATTATACCGATTATGAAATATCCCGTTCTTCCGATGCCATTAAACAAATTATCGCACTTTCCTCACCCGATATTATTATTTCCTTGGAAGCCCGCACGACGCTTCTCGTGGAAGCAGCGCTTGAGAAAAATATTCCGCTTGTCACCATGAGCCACTTCAATGCGGAATTTATTTTGCAAAATGCCCCTGCGGAAGAAAAAGACGGTCTGCGAAAATGCACCGCCGTACAAGTGCTCATGCCGCATGACATCGAAGTGTTTGAAAAAGCCGTTCCCGGCATCCGCACCGTCCGCATTCCCGATATCGTCCCTCGATACAATATCGACGATACCGAAAGGAAACCCGTCATTATCGATGTCGCACGCCTGGACGGTCGGCAAAAACGCCAACATCTCCTAATCGAAGCCTTTGCGAAAATCGCGGACCGTTTCCCGGAGTGGACGCTCGAATTTTGGGGCGAAGAGCAAAGTAAGACGCGCTACACCAAGCGTCTCAAATCGATGATTCAAAACTATCACCTGGAAGATCGCGTATTTTTAAAGGGAAATACTTCCGATGTAGAATCCGTCTACCGCCGCGCCGGCATTTTCGGTTTCCCCAGTGCTTACGAAGGATTCGGCATGGCCATGACGGAAGCCATGAGCGCAGGCATTCCCGTCGTCGCCTACCGCTCCTGCCCGGCCGTGAATGAAATCATCCGCGACGGCGAAACGGGATTTCTCGTCGATGACGGCGCGGAACCCCTAGCCGTTGCCCTCGCGCGACTCATGGAAGATGAAAATCTCCGCCGCAAGATGGGCGCCGCCGCCAAAGAAGATATGAAACAATACGCCGCCGAAACTATTTGGGATCAATGGGAAACCCTGATGACAGATCTCGTTTCCGAAACAAAATAAAATTTCCGCACGCAAAAAAGCCCCCGTTCCCATAACGAACGAGGGCTGATTTTTTTATTCCCGCCAATAGGCCGTAATACTGTGTAGCGGCGCGCGTTTATTTTCCGGCGGCGGCGTCATGTAATCGCCGTAGAGACTCTTGAGATACGCATCGCAATTTGCATATCCCATGACTTTGGTATCTTCAAAAGGATATTCAATCAAATTGTCCCAAAGGGAGCTGCTCACGACTTCCTTTTTTCCGTATCCCCACACCATGCACGCCATGAGCGGCGTCGGCCCCTTGGCCTGCGACATGGCGAAATCATCGATTTCTTTCATGAGCGGCGCCGGCGTCGGATAGCGCTTGCGCAGCCGCGGGACGAAAAATTCTTTCCATTTCCGATGAAAGAAATTTTTCGGCGGATCGCGATGATAGGCGACGTAGCGCTGCATCATGCGATACCGTTTCAAACGGTACCACAAAAACGGATTCGACGGATTTTCGATGTAATCGATGGGAAAAATGTCCACCCAAATGCCGGCATTCGCGATTTGGAAACGTGTTTCCAGGCAGCTTTCCGGCAAAAAGGTGCGCCGGCTGCAAATTTTCGCAAAGGGATAGGGAAAATTCGGATCCGTCGTGTAATGCGTGACGACAAAATCCGACCCGCCGGTGTAGGTGCGCAAGAATGTTTCATATTCTTTGCGCGGCATCATGAGATCGATATCGTCGTCCCATGGGATGAAACCTTTGTGACGCACGGCGCCGAGAAATGTCCCACCGCCGGCGGAATATCGGATATGATGCTCCATGCAAAAATCATGGATGTCTTTTAAAATCCGGACTTCTTCGGCTTTCACTTCTTCCGGCGTCATCTGTTTCATATCCGTCTCCTCATCAAATTTATATTATTTCTTAATCAGTATAGCACCCTTTGTCCACTACCTGCAAAAACGGTTGAAAAAATATTTCACATATATTTTCCAACCGTTTTTACACGCCATATGTATCCTTCTTACGGTGCCTCGGAAATGTGTTTCTTTCCGTGAAGCGTCATTAGATTTTCCTTTGTCCGATCGTAAGAGGGCAACGCCAGGTCGAGATGTTCTTCCCGATGCGGCGCATTTTCGATACCGAGCACCGAAAGCATCAAATTATAAAGCAAATCATTCGTCCAGTAGCTCTCCCGATGCGACGAAAGTGTCTCAAATATTTCCGGATTTTCGGAAATGAAACCGTCACTAAAATGCATGATAAGCGGAATACGAGCTTTTCGCCACGTAAATTTTGAGGCGTCATGCCCGGAATGCGTATCGGGATCTTCCCCGTGATCGGACATGTAAATCCAGCCTTTAAAATGCGGATACCGTGAAAGCGTCTCGGTAATCTGCCGAAGTACCGCATCATTATAATAAACAGCGCTATCATACGTTTTCACCTGCTTATCATCACTTGTTTTCAGCGCATATTCCGATGGATACCTATCTTTATATCCTCCATGACATCCCATTAAATGCACCACCACAAAAGCGTGTGATACATGTGAAAGATCGGGAATGCAAGCGGCCAAATTTCCATCAAATGGTGAATTCTTATATCCTTTTTCAGAGGCATGATTACACCAGAATTGCTTATCTGCGGAAATAATAATCTGCGTGATCGGCGTTTCATATACGCCCCAGCGCTGCTGGTTGCTGATCCAATACGTCTTATACCCGGCGGCTTTGGCTATTTCCACAATCGAAAATGCCTCGGCAAGTTTCATCTTATTGTATTGATTTTTCTCCGTCAGAGAATACGTCAGCACGGGGACGGTATGTGTATGATTGGAAAACGCGTTTTGAAATAGGATCGTCCCGGACTTTTCCGTTTCCGTTTCCAGCCACGGCGTCGTTTTATGCGGATACCCGTAGACGGACATATGATCCCGCGTTTCCGACTCTCCGATAATCAAAAGATAAATACCCGGCTCTTTTTGCACCAACCGGACGTTCATTCCCGAAAGCTTGCGCTCTCTTTCTTTGGATTGCTGCCCGTACATTTTATAATTATCGAGTTCCTTTTTCGTTTCCCGAATCAGTCCCACTGCATGACAATCAAATGTCGCCGGAAGTTTCAATCCGGAAACAATCAATATGAACAAAATCAAAATATATTGTATGTGGCTCTTGCTGTACCCCCCCCCCCCTATTGCGTATTTATAAGAAACATAACAGAGTGCTATCAGCCCGCCG
>CAVJQK010000154.1:0-4026 GCA_963651795.1 Erysipelotrichaceae bacterium
GCCGTCGGGATAGCCCAAAAAGACGGCATCGTCTTCGGGGATGCCCAAAGCGGCAAGGGATGCGAGTGCTTCGGCAAAGCGTGTCTCGGCGCTGTAGAGCCAATCGCCGTTTGTAAGGAAGGCGCAAATGACGCGCGTGCCTTCTTCTTTGAGGCGGACGATCGTCGCGCCGGCGAGATTGATTTCATCGTCTTCATGCGGGACGAAAATGAGCACGGTTTTCATTTCAGTTTCCGATAGCAGGAGAAATAATAGCCCATGAGGCCGAAATAAATGCGGCCGGGAACGGCATTGAGGATTGTGGTGTCGACGAGGCCTTGCAGGAAGAAGGCGAAGGAGGCGGCAAGCGCTGCGGCGGTGAAAAAGGGATCGGCCGCGGTTTTCAGACTTTTAAAGAGTGCCGCAAAGGAGAGCAGCAGAAACGCCGCGTAGCCGGCCGCGCCGATGACGCCGGCGGTCGAAAGGATTTCAAGCGGGATATCGTGCGGCATATTGAGTCCGGTTTCGGTTCCTTCTTCGGGATGATAGGTTTCGCTGTAATACGCTTTTTCCCAACCGTCGAGGCCGACGCCGCAAAGCTTGTGATCTTCCCACATTTTAATGCTCGCCTGCCACATGAGCATGCGTTCACCGCCCATTTTGGAGTCGATGAGCGCTTGCGCGGAGAGGTTTTCGGGGTGCTGCATGCGGTCTTCGGTGATTTGGGAAACGGCGTGGAAACCGCATCCGAGGACTGCGGCGGCAAGAAGAAGGGAAACGAGAAGTTTCCTAAATTTTCGCAAATATTCCATCATCGGGATGAGAGCGAGAATCGTGAGGGCGGAGCCGCCGGCAAGAGCCGCTATGGCGCCGCGCGATTCCGATGCCCACAGGCAGTAGAGGAGAAGCGCCGTCAAAAGGCCGAGCGCAAATTTTTTCCAAAGCTCTTTCGCGCGATGCAGACCGAAGAGGACGAAGGGCGGAAAAATGCAAAGATACGTGCCGAAATGATTCGGATGGTCGAAGAAGGAAAATACGCGATTGTCGTAGAGCTCATTATGCGCGATAAAGGCGTACGCGCAAATGATGTAGCCGGCGAAAAGGAAACCGCGGCGTATCGCGATTTCGGATTTTGTGATTTGTCCCAGGGCGTACATCATGAAAAAAGGAATGGCGAGCGCCGCATGGGAGAGCGCGACGCGAAAACCGGCGGCGTCTCGATTGACGGCAGCGGACAAAAAGAGCGCGCCGTAGAAAAGTGCGAGCGAAATCGTGAAAAGCCGAGCCGGCGGATTCGTTTCCAAAAGAAATTCGGAAACGGTGCGCCGTCCTTCTTTGATGAAAATGTAAATAAAAAAAAGCGCAAAAAGAATCATGGCATGCGAAAAGTATGCCTTTGAATAATGGATGCAAATCACGGCGGCGATGACGGCTGCCATGACAGTCCCGATTCTTTTTATCGCTTCGGACGGCATGATGCGCGCTCCCTTTTTATGATGATCGTTCCCGGAAATATATACTCCTCTTATTTTATCACATCATAAAAAACTTTTTCCCATTTATCCCAGATTTTATCCGCTGCGTAGGCGCCGGCGGCTTCTTTCGCTTTTTTGCCGTAAGCGGCGCGGAGAGTGGGATCCTTCATGAGCGTTTCCAATGCTTTTGCCAAAGGGGCGGCGCCGTCTTCGCAGAGGATGCCCGTCTCGCCGTCGCGAATGAGTTCATTTACGGCCGAGCAGGAACGGTAGCCGATCGCGGGGATGCCGGCGCCCATCGCTTCGACAAGTGCCATGCCGAAACCTTCGTGATGACTGGGGAAGGCGAAAAGGTCCGTGTCCTTCCAGACGGTATCGAGAGCTCTTGTCGTGCCGCAAAGATGCACGCGCCCGCCGAGGCCGGATTTCATGATTTGCGCTTTGACGGCGGCGACGGACGCGGTGTCGTACGTGTCGCCCCACAGATTGATATGCCAATCCGGGAAACGATCGGCGATTTTCGCGAAAGCGTCAATTAAAAGATATTGGCGTTTCGTGCGGCCGGTGAGGCGCCCGACGCAGGTGATGATATGCGTTTCCTTATCGGCGGCGACGTCGGCGGTGACGGCCGGCATGCGCACGGCGTTGCCGATGACGACGAAACGGTCGTAGTGGAGATATTTCTTCGTTTCTTCAATGAAAGACGGGAAGAAAACCTGGATGCGCGCGCTTTTTTCGAGCGCCCGTTTTTCCGCTTCCGGGATGCCGGTGTAAATTTCGTCCGGCGCGGAATGCTGCATGGAAATCACGGGGATTTTTGTGCCGATGCCGGAGAGAAGCAGGCGCCCCGTCGGTTCGCGGAAGGAAACGATGATGTCCGGGGTTTCTTTTTCGAGAATCGCGGCGAGGCGCTCTTTCGTGCGGGCGAGGATTTTATAATTTTCATTTCGGGCGGCGACGCGGGAGAATGGACGCAGAATTTCGCGCAGGTAAATCCGCGCCGTCGCACGCGGAATTTCCGGATATCCGTCCAGGTGGTAGAGATCGTAGAGCCGGACGGTTTCCGGAATGGAAAAGAAAAATTCCCCCTGCGCCTTTTCGTCCGCGAAAACGCCGATGACGGTATGCCCGCGAGCGGCGAGGGCCTCCGCCATATGGGCGAATACGCTTTCGATTCCGCCGCTGTATCCGTAGAAGCGGTGGAGATCGGCAAGGAGAATTTTCATAATGGGACCTTTCTTTTGAAAATGGGGAATGGGGAAATGGGAAATGGGGCGCGGAGCGCATCCTGAATTGCTATTTGCTATTTGCTAATTGCTGATTTTCACATTTTCGGTGTGATGGCAAATGCCCGTACGGGGAGGCCGGTGGCGGCTTCTATGTTCGTCCAGGCGGCGAAGAGGAGCGCGCCGGCGGGGGCGACTTTATCGAGGTTGCAGAGGACTTCGATTTGAAGTTTCCCTTTGGAAAGCACATAGCGCTCGCACGCGAGATCGCCCGCTTTGGCCGCTTCGGCGGACGCGTCCGTGTCGAGCGTCTCGTGGCCGTTTGCCGCGGCGTTTCTCGTTTCATAAATATATTGCAGCGCCGGGAGCGACCAGCCGGGGAAATTTTCACTGCCGTCGCTGGCGATACCCGAAAGTTTCTCCATATCCGGCCAATTTTTGTACCAATCCGTGCGGAGCGCGACGAAAGCGCCGTCCGGGATCTCGCCGTATTTCGCTTCATACGCTTTGATGTCATCGACCGTGACGGCGTAATGCACATCCTCTTTCACTTTTTCGGTGATATCGATGACGCAGAGCGGGAACAGCATGTTTCCGATACCGAACGCATCGGAGAGCGCGGCGCCGCGGACGAAATGGCCGGGGAAATCGATATGCGTGCCGAATTGGCCCGGGAATTTGAACGTCTGAATGAGGCATTCGAGCATCGGGTTTCCCCAATCGAAAGCCGTCTTCCCGACCTCGACGGAGCCCGCCGGAATGCCGCTCCAGACGGGAGAATCGTTGTTCATGGAATGGGACAGATCCACCCATTCGTAATTGTCGCGCAAATCTTTGAGTGTATTCCAAAGTGTGTACATGGCAGCCTCCTTGAGGAAACAAGTTTCCGCGCTTTCGGAAACGGGATTACTGTATATAATGTATTAAAATGGAAACGGGGCGGGATGTCAAGTAAAAAGTGCGGAGTGCAAAGTGCGCAAGACGTGAGACGGTGAGACTGTCAGACTTCAGACGGAAGAGTGCAAAGTGCAAAGTGCAAAGTGCAGAGAAAAGATATGAGTGAAGAGATATGAGATATGAGGGCAGGATGCGCTGCGCGCATATTATGTTGTAATCGCTCGCTGCGCTCGCTCGCGCTGCGCGCGGCAAAACCACCCATGCCCGAAGCTCGGCAAGCCCCCTATCATACAGCAGAGATCCTGAAACAAGTTCAGGATGACGGCTAAACTTAAGACGTCATCCCGGGCGAAGACCCGGGATCTCACTGCACAAACGACGCAAAAAATAAAGTGCGTCATTCCGGACTTGATCCGGAATCTCAGCTGTTTGTTTCCTCGCTCGTATGC
>CAVJQK010000155.1:0-3989 GCA_963651795.1 Erysipelotrichaceae bacterium
GGAATATATTCCTGCTCAATTTTTTTGTTGATCCGGCACGTCCTGCATCCGGCCTTCGGCGAAGAAATCATCCGTGAATTCGGAGAGGCCTTCCAGGAATGTCTCCCACATCCGGTCTTTCGGCACGATAATTACCGCATCGCCCAATTTTTGCACAATAACTTCATCCGTTTCCATTTTCATCGCCTCCTTGATTATTATGTAACATAATATATACCGCGAGTCAAGAAATAAGAAAAGAGGCGCCGAGGCGCTCTGAGCCGGAGCGTGAAATTGTGGCTCTGCGAGCCACTCTATCTTCCGGCGCTACGCGCCACCGGTGACCGTCCACCGGAAGGTCACCTCAAAGGAAGGCTTTCGTCGGTATGCGCTGCGCGCAATTTTTTATGCCGGCTACGCCGGCACTGCGTTGAGAAGACGATAAAAGAAACGCTAAAAGCGGACGCGAAAAATACAGCGTCCGCTTTTATTGACTTTTATGATGAAAATCGGTTACTATAATGGCACGGGGTCTGTAGACGACGGGCTGCCGAATTCCGCTCCCTGACTGCAAAGAAGGGGGTGATAGTATGGACTATATCATAATTTTTATGATCATTCTCTTAGCTATCATCATAGCTATAAAATACTAATCACAGGAAAAAGCCGCCCGATCTTCCAACACGGCGGCTTTCTCCTAATTCCTAAATAATTGGGAGCCGGCACTGTCGTGACAGACTCCTTTTCTATTGCCATTGTAACACAATAAAACTTCCTATGCAAACACACGTCACAATCCCCTACAACTTTTTTCTCACATAGTGCGCGACCCCTCAGTCACTCACTTCGTTGGTGACAGCTCCCATTTCAGGAGCGCCAAGACGCGCTAAGCCGAGTGCGTCCCTTCCCTCTTTCCCCTTCCCTATTCTCTCTCCCCTACTCCGCCGTGATTTCCTTTTTTCGTAAATTTTTCAGGTCGTCGAAGGAAATATTACGCAGGGCTTCTTGGGCGGTGACGGGGAGATTTTTTTCGTTGGCGCCGGCGTAGTGCAGGAGGCGGCCTATGATGTCGGCGGGCGTTTTCCCGGCGGCGCGGAGGTCGCGGACGGTGATGCCCTGCTGGCGCTTGGAGAGGCGGATGCCGTCTGTATCGACGAGGAGCGGCAGATGCGCGTAGGTGGGAATTCGGAAACCGAGCGTTTTCAGGATGACGATTTGCCCGAAGGTGGAATCTAAAAGATCGTTTCCGCGGAAGACGTGTGTGATGCCCATGGCGCCGTCGTCGGCGGACGCGGCGAGCTGATAGGCCATCATACCGTCGGCACGGAGCAGCACAAAATCATCGGCGCCGGCGTGCAATGTCTTTTCCTGCGGGCCGCAAAGGATATCGGTAAAGGAAACGGTTTCTTCTTCCATGCGATAGCGCCAGGACGGTATCTTCGTCTCCCTTGCGCGCTCGGCTTCGGTGAGATTCCTGCATCTTCCGTCGTAGGGCGGCGGGGTTTCGCCGGGATGCGGGGCGCTTGCGATTCGGCGCAGGCGCGCGCGGGTGCAATAGCAGGGATAGAGACGGCCGGCCTCGCGCCACGTTTCCAAAATTTCTTTATAAAAATCGCCGCGCTCGCTTTGCACGCAGCTTCCGTAGGCATGCGAAAGGCCCGGGCCTTCGTCGTAATCGAGCCCGAGCCATTCTAAATCCTCCGCCGCGGCGGAGATGAATTCTTTTTTGGAGCGCTGCCGATCGATGTCTTCGATGCGGAGCACGATTTCCCCGCCCCGCTGCCTCGTCCAGAGCCAATTGGCGAAGGCGACCCAAATGTTTCCCAAATGAAGGAAACCGGTGGGACTGGGGGCGAAACGCGTACGAATCGCACTCATTGCGGAAGCGGCATCACGACGTCGAAGAGGTCGCTGTTTTCGCGGATTTTTCCTTCGCTCCCCATGACGCAGATGTAGGGCGCGGTGACGACGCTTTCGACGAGATCGGCGAGGCCGCGGATGTCTTCGACGGTGCAATCGATAATTTCGCGGCGCATCCGAAGGCGATCTTCGAGCGTCGTGCCGGAGAGTTTCAAAAGGACGGCTCTTTCGGCCAGCATGTAGGGCGTGAGCTGCGTCTCGCAGGCGGCCATGGTGCCGATGACGTATTTGGTCATTTCTCTTTCGGAAACGGAGAAATTCCGCAGATATTCGGGGAGCTCGCGGTACGCTTTAACGGTTTCCGAAAGATTCGGATCGCGGTAGGAGCAAAGGAGCGCGTTTCCGTTCGTCCCGAATTGGGTGAAGGCGCCGTACGCTCCGCCCAGGACGCGGATTTTTTTCCAGAGATATTCGTAGCGAAGGACCGTTTCCATGACTTTGAGCGCGGCGGTGTATCGGAAACCGGCGCGGCGGAAGTTTCCTCCGCAGCAGACGTATTGGACTTTGCCGGAGGAGAGGATGCCTTCATTTTTCGGCGCATCGGGGAATTGATAGGAAACGGCACCGCAGGGCGCGCCTTCGGGGAGATCCGCGAAGACGACGGGCATGTATTTCTCGGTGAGCTTATCTTCTTCGTCTTCGCCGACGGAGAGGAGGAACGCATTTTGACGCGTGAATATTTTCGCGGCGACTTCCGTGAGCCGCCGGATGAATTCGGGCGCTTTTTCTTCGTAATTTTTCAGGATATCGGTCAGGAATTCGTAAATTTCGAGATTTTGCACTTCGCCGTATTTCGCCGATTCGGAGAAGTAGGACGTGAGGCGGTTCATGACGATGAGGTGGCCGCGCGCGAAGGCGGTCATGTCCCAATTCACTTTTCCTTCGGTCACGATTTCTTTGATGCGGGCGGCGTCTTCGAAGGTGGTATTGTCGAGGATGTCTTTCAGAATCTCGGCCAATTTATTGACGCGGGTATTGAGCGCTTTGCCGCGCGCGACGATGACGGGGAGATATTTTCCGTCGTCGTCTTTGTCGCCGAAGGCGCTCATGGTGAAACCGATGCCGCCGGTGTAGGCGTTCGCGAGTTTCGTGATTTCGCGGTAATCGTGGGTCGTCGTATTGACGGAGCCCATGAGTTCGACGAGAATAGCCGCGTACGGCAGCTCTTCGACGGAGAGATTATTGAGTTTGAAATAGAGATTGACGTATGTGATGCCGCCGGTGTGGACGCGGTAATGGAAACGCGGAATGCCGGCAAGTGTCGATTCTTCGAGGACTTCGTCTTTGAGATTTTTTTCGAGATCGGCACGCGTCAGGAGCGGAATGGTCGCCAGCGCTTCTTCGGATTCGTCGGAGGACTGGCGCTCTTTCAGAATTTTCGTTTCCTTGATGATTTCGTCCAATTGTTCATCGGAAAGGCAGCTCTTGTAGACGGCAAGTTTATCGGCGGTCTGTTTCGCTTTTTTCTCATTGAGGCCGGGCTCCGGTTTCATAGAAAGGAGGACTTGGTGCGCGTTTCTGACGACGAAACGGTGCAGGAGGTCTTCAAAGAAACCGGTTTCCAATCCTTCGCGCAGTTTGCGCACGATGTCGTTGTATTTGAGGGCTTCCATGGGGTCGCGGTCGTAGAGCCACATGTCCATGGCGCGGATGCCGTAGAAGAGGCCTTTCGGGCGCCCTTGGTAATCGCTTTCGCGGAGCGTAAATTCGATACGGTTCAGCGCGGCGGAGAGCATTTCGCGGTCGGCGCCGTTTAAGACGGTGGTGCGGAAGAAGGAATCGAGGAGATCGGCGAATTCTTGCTGTTTCTCCGGGTCGCTTCCGGTGACTTCGATGCACCAGACGGGCTGTTTGAAACAATCGTTGTAGCTGCCGCTGACGTCGTTTCCTATACCGGCGTCCAAAATGGCTTTTTTGAGCGGCGCGCCGTCCATTTCTATCAATGTGTAATTTAAAATTTTGAGACCGAGGGAGTCCAGCGCCGTCATGCGGTCGTTCATCGCGGTGTAGAGGGCGTGGATGGTCTTGTGCTCGGTGTCGTCCCCTTCCGCGACGCCGTAGCTGCCTTCTGCGATTTTGCGCTCGAAAAA
>CAVJQK010000156.1:0-3982 GCA_963651795.1 Erysipelotrichaceae bacterium
GGCATATACACATACATCCCGCCGACGATTTTTCGAATCATACCGGCCTTAAGCATATAAATATGGCTGGCCACCACGGCCTCCGCCGGAATTTCTCTCAAAGTCGGGCTGTACAATCTGGATGCTAACATAATTTCCTCCCCTTCCAAAATGAAAAAATATTCAATTCATTATAAAGCTTTTCCCACGATAAAGCAAAGAAACAAAGAAACAAATCCCACCTCGTCGGAAAAATTTAAAGTGGAAAAAAATGCCTCATAAATGTACAATGGATTCATAATAAAACAAAAAAATGCCGCGCTATAAAAAATGCCGCGCAGCGCACCTATTATCTTTGCACTATGCACTATGCACTTTGCACTTTTCCGAGGAGTCCCCATGCAACGCATCGCCATTATCGACTTAGGCTCAAACTCCGTCCGTTTCATCATTATGCAAGTGGAAACGAACGGCGCCTTCAAACTCATATACCAGGAAAAAAAGACGCTCCGCCTCTCCGAAGGCATGACGAAAGAATCGCCCATGCTCTCGGAAGAAGCACAAAAACGCGCGCTCGAATGTCTTTCCGTCTACGCGCACGCCGCCAAAGTCCACGGCGTCACCGCCATCCGTGCCGTCGCGACCGCCGCCGTCCGCAATGCGAGAAACGGCGCATCCTTCATTCGCCGCGTCCGCACGCAAACGGGCATTCCCATGAGCATCATCAGCGGCCGCCAGGAAGCCGTACTCGGCTTTTCCGGCGTCATTCACACCATCGATGAAAGCGATTTCCTTCTCTTCGATTTAGGCGGCGCCAGCGTCGAAATTTCCCTTGTGAAAAATAAGAAACGCGTGCACTCCGTCAGCATTCCCATCGGTGCCGTCACCCTCACGCAGGCCTTCGGCACGCGCGACATAGTGACGCCCGAAATGCGCAAAAAAGTCGCGGAATTCATCCGCGGAAAACTTGCCGAAATTCCCTGGCTCCCCGCCGGCCCCGTTCCCGTCATCGGCGTCGGCGGCACCGTCCGAAACCTGGCGAAAATGCACCAAAGACGGACACTCTATCCCCTGCCGAAATTGCACAATTACCGTTTCCCCGTCGCCGATCTCTATCCTTTGGTCGATGATATTTGCGCCAAAAATCTTGCGGAAAGGAAACGGATTTCCGGCCTTTCCTCCGAACGCGCCGACATCATCATCGCGGGCGCGCTCGTCGTTTCCGAAATCACACGCCGCGTTTCCGCCGAGGAACTCATCATTTCCGGCTGCGGCATCCGCGAAGGACTTTTCTACTACGATTACGAAAAACATTTCGGCAAAGCAAAAGACACCGGCATGCTCGTCGAATCGGCGAAAAATTATTTGCACACCCTGCCGCTCGATAAAGATTCTCACGTCGCCTACGTCACATCCATGGCGCTTACCATGTTCGACGGATGGAAATCGCTCCACGATCTCACGCCGCGCGACCGCCGGCTGCTCATCGCCGCGGGCATTTTGCACGACATCGGCATCCTCGTCAATTATTACAGCCACGCGCGCCACAGCGGTTACATGATTGTGAATGCGCATCTTTTCGGGCTCACGCACCGCGAACAATTCATTTGCGCGCTCGCGGCCGCCTGCCATCGCGGAAACCCGGGCAAAATTCTCCGCTCGAATTCGCTCCTCTGCCTCATGAGCGAAGAAGATATCACACGCGCGAAAAAAATCGCCGCCTTCCTCGCCATTGCCGAAGCATTGGATGAAACGGAAGAACAGAGCGTCACGCACCTCGCGTGCCATCTCACGCCCGCTTCCGCCGAGCTCCGCGTGTTTCTGAATCAATCGCGCCACGATGTGCAAAGCCATGCGACGGCGCCCATCCTCCGCACGTTCGCAAAATTATTCCGCTGCCCCCTCCACATCCAATGGTTCCCCGACAGCACGAAACCCTGCTCCTTTGCGAAAAATCTTGATGAAATAAAATAAAAAAAGACAAACTAAAAGCTGCGAATACCATTGAGTCATGTGGTATTCACAGCTTTTTTGATTGTTTCTCAGTCTTTGTATTCCGCAATCGCCTTTCCGAGTCTCTTGATGCCTTCTTCAATGACCGCTTCGTCATTGTAGGAGAAGTTCAGGCGGAAATAATTTTTCTTGCGGGATGCCGGGAAGAAACTGTCGCCCGGGACATACGCCACATCATTGGCGATGCAGGCCGCGAAAAGTTTACGCGCATCGATGTGCTCCGGCAGTTCCACCCAGAGGAAAAGCCCGCCGTGCGGATACGTGCATTTCGTGTCGGCCGGGAAATATTTTTTAATGGCCGCCACCATCGCATCGCGGCGTTTCGCATAGAGCGCGCAATTTTCTTTGATGTGACCTTCGAAATCGTAATTTTCCATATAGAGAGCGCATTCACGCTGCGTGACGGCCGGCGTGTGCAAATCCGTCGCGCCTTTCACGAGATCGAGTTTCTCCATGATTTTCTTATTCGCGACGAGCCAAGCCAGGCGCATCCCCGGGCAAAGCGTCTTGGAGAACGTGCCGGAATAAATGACGAGGTGCTTCGGGTCCATGGAAATGAACGGTGCGATTTCTTCGCCTTCGAAACGAAGATCGCCGTAAGGATTATCTTCGAAGACCGGAATTTCGTACTTCGTCGCCAGTTCCATCATCGCTTTGCGGCGTTCGAGGCTCCAGCAGATACCCGTCGGATTCTGGTAATTCGGAATCGCGTAAATGAATTTCACATTCGGCGTTGTTTCCAAAATCTTTTCCAATTCTTCCGGAATCATCCCTTCGTCATCCGTCGGGACTTCCACGAATTTCGGACGATTGAGCTCGAACGCATTGATGGCGCCGAGGTACGACGGACTTTCGATGAGGACGACGTCATCTTTATCGAGGAAGACGCGGCCCGTGATATCGAGCCCCTGCTGCGAACCCGTCGTAATAATGATATCGGCGGCGGAAACTTCATCCATTCCCATCGGGCCGTACATGCGATTCATACGAGCGGCGATATCTTCGCGCAGTTTCTGATAGCCCATGGAAGGACCGTACTGCATCGCGAGTGCGCCGTCTTCCTTGCGGACGCGAACCGCGCATTCCGTCAGTTCTTCCAGCGGAAACGTCTGCGGTGCGGGAAGCCCGCCGGCAAAAGAAATGACTTCCGGCTTTGCGGTCAGAGCCAGCAGCGGCCCCAGATCGGAACCCTTGAGCATATCGAGTGTGGTCGAGAAACGAATAGCCATGATGTATCTCTCCTTTTCTTTTTGAAAAAATTGTTTTTTTATTGTAATTCCGTCATTTCTCTCTGTCAATGACTTTAAAGAAAATTATTTGATTCCTTTCGCTTCGAAACCGGCATCTTCGACGGCCGCCAAAATTGCGGCATCATCAGCGCCTTCCGTTTCCGCTTCGGCGCATTTTCCGGCTAAATCCACTTTGACGGATAGGACGCCCGGCACCGCGGAAATCGCTTTCGTCACGGCATTCGCGCAATTTTCACACATCATGCCTTCAATCAAAACTGTCTTTTTCATGACAATCCCTCCTTTTTTCTTTGCCCTTTAGTATATCACTCATTATGCGTCATTGCTATGCACTATGCACTGTGCACTGTGCACTTATAATAGGAATTCTTCGAAAACCAAATTTCCCAATGCCGCGCCGCGTTTTGTCATAAAAATCCGATCTTCCATTTCCGCAAGGAGCCCTTCGCGGCGAAGTTTTTCGATGACGGCAGCGTAGCGCGCTTCCATCGGCTCTCCGTAGCGCGCCGCGTAATCCCATTTCCCGATCCCCTCTTTCATGCGAAGATGCAGGAAACAATATTCTTCGATTTCCTCTTCTTTCGTGAGTGATTCGATTTCGACGGGCGGCGGATTTCCGCAAAGGACGGCTTTCATGTAAGCGCGGAGATCCGGCGTATTTTTCGTGCGCACATGCCCCGCGCGCCCCGCGGCGGCCGGCCCCAGACCCAGATAATTGTCCAGATGCCAATATTTTTTAT